>NZ_MKXT01000010.1:0-70231 GCF_001913985.1 Corynebacterium sp. S5S1 | reverse complement strand
TGGCGCACCCCAGCCGAAGTCATGACCAACGCCCTCACACAAACCGGTAGCATCAAACCAAACTAACCATCATCGTTGCAACGACCCCTAGAATCCGCCAGCAGGCTGTTTAGGAGCGAATAACGATAGTACCGGTGGCGCGGTCATGCATTCCGCGTCCATCCGCATCAACCATAGCCGCTGGGAACAGCACACCTGTGAGCACTGTGCGCAGCGCCGCGCGCCATAGGCCCACGCGGGCACCGGGGACATCGAGTCGCGCCACGCCCATACCCAACAGCAGCATGCCGGGGGTGCGAGCAAAGAGCCAACCACACACGATGCCCATGATGACCCACAGGGCGTAGCCCAAGAAAGCCACGCCCCCAAGTTCCGTGGTGAACATGTGGATCAGGTTGGCAATGAGCATGCACACGATCCAGTCAATGGCCACGGCGCCGGCGCGGCGGCCAACGGGGGCCAGTGACCCCGGCCCGGACTCCGGAAGGCCGAGCTTTTCGCCCGGCCAGCGGCCGGGGCCTTCCATGTCATCGTATTCGCCCGGAATATTCGGCCCGTCGAGCCACGTACGCTTATCTGCCATGCTCACCAATCTAGCGGGCACAAAGTGAGATGTGAAACGAGGGGAATCGCGATGCCCACGGTGAGAACCTAGTAGGCTATAGAGAGACAATTCACCGGTCAACAACGAGGAGACAAACGTGTCTTTCGAGACAGTGCAGGACATCGTCCAATTCATTAAGGACGAGGACGTAAAGTTCGTCGATATCCGCTTTACGGACGTCCCGGGCACCGAGCACCACTTTTCCATCCCAGCAGATGAGTTCACCGTAGAAGATGCCGAAAATGGCCTTGCCTTCGACGGCTCCTCAATCCGCGGATTCACCACCATCGATGAGTCCGATATGACCCTGCTGCCGGATCCAGCCACCGCGCATATCGATCCGTTCCGCACGGCCAAGACCTTGAACATCAAATTCTTCGTCCACGACCCATTTACCTTTGAGCCTTTCTCCCGCGACCCGCGCAACATCGCGCGCAAGGCGGAAGAGTACCTGCAGTCCACCGGCATTGCCGATACCTGCAACTTTGGCGCTGAGGCCGAGTTCTACCTCTTTGACTCCGTGCGCTACGCCACCGATGCCCAGCACGGTTTCTATGAGGTGGACTCCGATGAGGGTTGGTGGAACCGCGATAGCGAAACCAACTTCGACGGCACCCCGAATACTGGCTACAAGACCCGCATGAAGGGTGGCTACTTCCCCACCGCTCCGTATGACAAGCACGGTGAGGTGCGCGACGCCATGGTGGAAAACCTGCAGAAGGTTGGCTTCCAGATCGAGCGCTTCCACCACGAGGTCGGCGCCGGCCAGAATGAGATCAACTACCGCTTCAACTCCATGTTGCACGCGGGCGATGACATTCAAACTTTCAAATACGTGATCAAGCAGACTGCGGCACAGTGGGGCAAGACCGCAACTTTCATGCCCAAGCCGCTGGCCGGCGATAATGGTTCCGGTATGCACGCCCACATGTCCCTGTGGAAGGACGGCAAGCCTCTCTTCCACGACGAGGCTGGCTACGCAGGCCTTTCCGATATCGCCCGCTACTACATCGGCGGCATCCTCCACCACGCTGGTGCCGTTCTCGCATTCACCAACCCGACGCTGAACTCCTACCACCGCCTGGTGCCGGGCTTCGAGGCCCCGATTAACCTGGTGTACTCCCAGCGCAACCGCTCGGCCGCTATCCGTATCCCGATTACCGGTTCCAACCCGAAGGCCAAGCGCATCGAGTTCCGCGCACCGGATCCATCCGGCAACCCGTACTTGGGCTTTGCCGCCATGATGATGGCCGGCATCGACGGTGTAAAGAACCGCATTGAGCCGCACGCTCCAGTTGATAAGGACCTCTACGAGCTGCCGCCCGCAGAGGCTGAGTCCATCCCCCAGGCACCGACCTCCCTCGAGGCTTCCCTCAAGGCCCTGCAGGAGGACATGGACTTCCTCACCGAAGGCGATGTCTTCACCGAGGATCTCATCGAGACCTACATCAACTACAAGTACGAGAACGAGATCAACCCGGTTCGCCTGCGTCCTACCCCGCAGGAATTTGAGATGTACTACGACTGCTAAAGCAGCGTTTGCCGACGCCCCCTCTCGCCACCGGCTTTCCGCCTTCCTAGGCTCCCATATTGCTGAGTGCCGATTGGGGGCTTTGCAGATCCTATGTGCACTTTGGATTCAGAAGTTTTGAACCCACTGCCCTTGGTTCTTAGCGCTGCCCCACTCCTTGTTGATTGACCATCGCAGCGTTTTCCAAATGCATGGCACGTGAGTAAAACCTTGCGCAAATGATTACTAAGGTTGCGCATTTTGAGCTATAATCTAGTCAATCGATACCCCCTCCAAGCTTCCCATAGGAACAGCTCAATATGAGAGGGGGGCTTTGCTATTCTGAAGCAATGAACCGCAGGAAGAAGTTCCTTAGCATTGAAGAGCAAGTTAGTTTAATTCAACGCCGTGGGTTAATCCTTCCTTCCGAAAAATCTGCTAAAAATTTCCTTGAGCGTCAAAATTATTACCGCTTTTCGGGCTACATGCGGTACTTCCAAGAAGACTTAGCTGGGGACGAAGCCAGATTCTATCCTGACACCCAGTGGGATGAAATAGTTAATATCTACCGGTTGGACGTCGAGCTTCGTTCTTTTCTTCTCCGCGGGCTCCAAGAAGCAGAGCTAGCGGCCAGAACGGCTTTTGCCCTCAGCGAAGGTGAAATCCATTCTCCTTACGAGGAGTATCTTCAGCCCACTGCTTACCGACGCCCACCAAATCCAGCTATGACGCCCACGCACCATCTAATAATCAGTGAGCTCAAGCGATCTAAGGAACCATACCTCCACAAATACCGAAAGGATTCAGGATCCGACACTGAGAGGTGGATTTACGATGTCCCAATTTGGGTGGCAGTTGAGGCATTGTCCTTTGGTACGTTGTCGAAAGCAATAAGCTTCCGAAACGATGACAACCAAGTTTACGCAAAGACTTGTTCCATTCTTGGCGTAAAGAAACAATATTTAACGCGCCAATTGCGCTCTTTTACTTTCGTGAGAAATAAGTGTGCTCACTCAGCTCGGTTATGGAACAGTTTCGTCTTGGACCAACCTTCAGTTTCCAATGCTACGAAACGGCGTGCTGAGAGAGTTTTGGGTCAAAATTATGGCGAGAACTCTCTACTGGCAGTAATTGTAGCCCTTGATAACTTTCTCTTTCTGACGAATTCGTGGGTTGGATTTTTGGATGAGTATATGGAGCTGGTCGAACGAAATCCGGCTTTCCACCAAGGTATAGCGAATCCTCATCATTCATAGCCTCCTTGCTGTATGAACACGCAATGGTGTTCCAGCCCTTTCTTGCGACCCCGGACACATATTCTTTAGGTCTTGACCCCGACCCCTAATCCAGCGCTAGTTGAGAGTTCTCACCAGCAAAAACGACAGCAAAATTCTGATAACCCAACCGAAAGAAATTAACATGTGGGTGTGACTGATAGATTCCGCCAACTCCCAGCCCCTGGCCCCGCGTGGGGAGGCAGCCTCATGGGCACCTCCATCGTTTCGCGCCTGCTCGTGGAAGAAGACATGATGATCCTGGCCGGCATTTTTGCCGCCATCGCGTGCGTCATCTTTGTCGTTCTCACCGCGGGCTTCTTGCGCTACCGCCACCCTGCCTTTGAGCGCACCACTATGGCGGAGTGGTCGATGTTTTTCATCGGAATCCTGGCGCTCGGTGCCGCGCTTTCCGGCCTGACGGATATCCCTACATTCCGCCTAGTGGGCTTTTGGATCGGTGGCCCAGTTACGGTTATCACGTGGGCTATCCAGCTCACGCGCTTTGATGGCGAACCGAAGTTCACCTGGGGCCTGCCGCTGGTCGGCCCTATGATTTCAGCTTCCGTTTCCGGTTGGCTAGCTAATGATTACGGCCCGCTCTACCACGTGATGGGTACGGTATTTTTCTTCATGTCCCTGGTGACGGCGGTGCCCACCTTCGCCCGCGTGTACTGGGCCGCATGGCACGGCAAGGTGGATTTCACCGGCGCGAAATCAGCCACCGCATGGGTCCCGCTAGGCGTAGTGGGCCAGTCCACGACAGCAATGCAGATTCTCTTCCCCGGACCGTTCTCCATCTATTACGGCGTTACGGCGCTTATTATCGCCATTCCGCTGTCCATCTACGCGATGTTTACCTTCTATCCCAATGTGGCACGGTGGGTTCCGTACTCCCCGGCGTGGTGGTCCTGCACATTCCCGCCAGGAACCGTAAGCATGGGCGGCCACCAGCTGGCATTGGTCAATGGCTCCGAGCTTATCGACGCCATTGCGCTCACCATTCCCGTTCTCCTCACCGCCCACTGGGCGCTGTGTTCCACCCGCTTCCTCAGCTGGGTGTGGGAGGGAAAGAAGGAAACCGGCCCTGAAGAACCACTCATTAAGACGGGTCCAGAAAGGTAGCAAGAAGGCGCAGCCACTATGCGAGACGCTAGCTTTGAACGAGGCAAGCGCCGCACACGCCGCCGCACGCGTGAAGCGCGACCGCGGCGCGAGCACTGGAGCAGGGAATACGCAATCTATGCGGAAGATTCCTGGGGCATAGATGACTTGGGCCCCGAGGGCGGCGAGAATTCCGTGCGCGCCTATTCCGGTGGCCGCGCAGATGGCAATCGTCGCCGGCGCGGCTGATGCATAAAAGCTCCCTTATCACCTTCATCGCGTGGGATCGCGCCAACCTGGCTGCGGTGAGAGACGTACTCGCCGGCCTGCAGCGAGACGGCATATTCCTGCGCCGCGGCCACCTGCTCTTGGAGACGTCGTGGCTTGGCTCAGGCGCACGGGACTTCTATGCCACGGCCTGGCGCTGGAGCGCGCAAGACTGCCCGCTCTTTTATGCCCTAGCCCGGCGCGGAAAACTCTTAATTACTATCAGCGATACCGTGATTTCCTGCGGCGACAAAGACGACATTGCCGATGCGCGCGCTGGCATTGCACAAGAACTCATCGCTGCCGAAAACCCACAGCAATTGCGCGGGCTGCTTGCCGACGCCGCAGAAGACTAGCCCTACAGTCCCGGTTGCTCGCTGCGCTTCATCCAGCCCATGCGCGGGGCAAAACCGCGGGGATGTTTCATCTGCGCTACGGCGTCGGCAATCATGAGGCGGTGGCGGCGCGAAACGCTTTCGGGAAGCTTCGCCACGGAGAACCACCCAGCCTCGGTATTTTCTTCATCGCTGATGACCGGCTCTGCGCCATCCGCTACTGATACGCGCAGCGCCGTTCCCATAAAGGTGCACTCATCACCGTTGGGGTAGGTCACTGGCCCGGACTGCCCCACGCCCAAAAGGGCTTCTACCTTGGCGTCGAGCCCCACTTCCTCTTTGACTTCTCGCAGCGCGGTGGTGGTGATCTCCTCGCCTGGCTCGCAGATTCCTTCCACCGGGGTCCACGTACCGTTATCGGAACGCTTTACTAGGAGCACGGAGGGGACTTCCCAGAGCGCGGCGTCTGCCGGAACATCACGGATGATGATGGCGCTGCAGGCCGGCACAAAGATCTGCTCGTGGCCAATCTTTTCGCGCAGCTGAATAATAAAATCTGGAGTCGGCATGCCACCTAGCGTAGACCAGTGCGGCGCACTTAGGCCACGGGTCCCAAAACCTCTTTAGCTAGAAGCTGAATATCGGTGGCCAACGTGAAAGACAGCTCCATGTCCGTCAGCGTGGTTTGGCAGGTGTGGCCTTCTTCGAGGCGCTGCGTCGTTCCCGAGACCACGCCCACGATGGTTTGCTTTCCTTCTACTTCGCCGTACACCGGACCACCAGAGTCACCATTGGTACTGCATACGCGCGCCCTAGCGGCGAGCGAATCCCGCTGGAGTCCCTCCGAGTTCAGCTGCGCCATCTCTGCATCATGGGAAAGCGTGCCGCACGTCTCATCGGTCACGCGGCCAAGCTTGCACACCTGATGTGGCAGGTGAGCCAGGGAGGTGGCGACGCTATTGTCTACCGTCCCGGGGACATAGTACTCAGCGCTGCCGGTGATCTCGATAAAGGCCACATCGAGGTCGTGGCTGTCTTCGGAATAGAAATCAGAGTAGATGACCTCGCCGATAGGTTCGGCGGGGTAGCTAAAGTTGCCGTCGGCGGTTCCGGCCCAGACCTTATCGCCGGGTTTGCCGCAATGGGAAGCGGTGACGGCGATCGTGCGGGCGTCGGCAAGCTTAAATGACCATGCCGCAGTACACGACTGGTAGTTGAAATAGGCGCCCGGCCGCGGTTCATCGCCGGAGAGGTCCAAGGCGGTGCCCGGCGCGAGCGGTGCCGTGGCCGGGGAATAGGACTCATTGGGAATGAGGTTTTTATAAGACAGGGCGGAGAAACTTGGTTCTTCCCCACCCCGTACCGGGCTGCAGGCCGCAAGGAACGCGGCCGTGCACGCTACAAAGACGCTAGTTGCTCTCCGCGTCCGCATCCCCGGCGTTGTCCTTATTATCTTCTTCCGCATCCATCTCCGCCTGGGCTTTGAGATCGCGGATGAACTTTTCCGGATCAAACTCGGTGTAGTGTTCCGGGCCGGCAAAATTTTCTAGGGCCATGGTCTAAACCTCCGTTTTCTGAATCGACGTGGTGATGTAATCCTTGACCGCCGCGGCATCATTAGGCAAGTCCTTGACGTGCCGCTCAGTATCGAGGATGCTGGCAAAGCGCTCGGGCGGCTCAGGGGCAGAGCCGATGGCCTCCGTGATGGTCTCGGCAAACTTCACCGGCAGCGCGGTCTCCAGACACACGATGGGCGTTTTTACACCTTCGCGCTGTGCGCCGCGAGCCACCTTGATGCCGTCGGCCGTGTGCGGATCCGGCAGGTAATCAAAGCGCTCGTGTACGTCCTTAATGGTGGCTAGGCGGTCCGCGTGGGTGGAGGAACCGGAAAGGAAACCATAGTCCGCGCGGGCGGCGGTGAGCTTCTCTTGATCCAGGCTGAAGCCACCTTCTTTGACCTTGGTGCCGAAAAGCTCTGCGGTTTCGGCTGCATCTCGGCCAAGCAAGTCGAACGCAAAGCGCTCAAAATTCGAGGCACGCGAGATATCCATCGACGGCGAGGACGTAGCCATGGTCTCTGCAGCTGGGCGCGGCCGGTAGTTTCCGGTACGGAAGAACTCATCCAGCACATCATTCTCATTAGTAGCCACAATGAGACGATCGATAGGAAGGCCCATTTGGCGAGCGATATGGCCAGCACAAATATCGCCAAAGTTACCGGTAGGAACGCTAAAGGAAACCTTCTGATCGGCGTTTTCGGTGACCTTGAGCCAGCAGGAAATGTAGTAGACCACCTGGGCCATCAACCGTGCCCAGTTAATGGAATTGACCGCGCCAATGCGGTAGGCGGCCTTAAAATCAGCATCTCCTGATACCGCCTTGACCACATCCTGGCAATCATCGAATACGCCATCGAGGGCGATGTTGAAGATATTCGGGTCATCCAACCCAAACATCTGTGCCTGCTGGAAGGCCGTCATCCGGCCGGCTGGGGTGAGCATAAAGACGCGAATGCCGTGGCGCCCGCGCATCGCATACTCTGCAGAGGACCCTGTATCGCCTGAGGTAGCGCCCAAAATATTGAGGGTTTCGCCACGGCGAGCAAGCTCATATTCAAATAGCTCACCCAAAAGCTGCATGGCCATGTCCTTAAATGCCGCAGTAGGTCCTTCAGAAAGATGTCCGATGAAAAGGCCCTCCCCTAGCTCCGTTACGGGCACAATCTCAGGATCGGCGAACTTGGGGCTGGTGTAGGCGCGCGCGGCGATGTCCTCGATGTCTTGCGCCGGAATATCGTCAATGAAAAGCTTAAGTACCTCGGCCGCAAGCGCCGCGTAGCCTTTGTCTGCTAGGAGCCTGCGCCATGAATTTAAAGTGCCGGAATCTAGCTGTGGGTAGCTCTCAGGCAGGTATAAACCGCCATCGGGGGCAAGCCCGCCAAGGAGAATATCGGTAAAAGATGCGGGCTGACGGGCGGTATCGCGGGTCGAAATATACTTCACACAAAAGAATCTTAGTAGTTAAGGCGTAAGGTATCAGCCATGTCGCAGCCGAATCCTAGGGAAGTCATTACCACTCAGGCTTTAAGCATTTGGGTGGCCGCCATGGCGGTCTACCTCGTAGCGATTACAGGGCGCACTTCCTTCGGCGTCGCCGGTCTAGATGCAATTGAACGCTTCGATGTCGATGCCGGACGCATCGCGGTTTTTACCTCCGTGCAGCTGGGTGTATATGCCCTAGCCCAAATCCCCACCGGCATTTTGATTGATAAGTTCGGCCCGCGCTTACTCCTCGTGGTCGGCGCCGTCATTATGGGCATTGGCCAGGTCGCCCTGGGCTTTACCACCAGCTATGGCGTAGCCATTGCCGCGCGCGTGCTCATCGGCGCGGGCGATGCCACGGCATTTCTCTCCGTGATGCGCATCCTGCCCTATTGGTTCCCACTGCACCGCACCCCCATGTTCACTCAGGTGACGTCATCGCTAGGACAAATGGGCCAGTTCATTTCCGCGGTGCCCTTCCTGTGGTTGCTGGGTGCGGCCGGATGGACTGCCGCCTTCGTTACCCTTGGCGCAGTAGGAATCTTGGTAGCCATCGCCGCTATCGTGGCGGTAGCAGACTCACCAGAGAAGTTGGGGATTATTCCCACGGAGAAGGAACCACCCAACTCGCAGGCCACCAGCATCCCGGCCCGTTTGAAGAAGGTCTTCCGCTCCCCGGTGGCCTGGCAGGCTTACTTCATCCACTACATCGGCATGCTCCCGCTCATCGTCTTTGTCATGCTCTGGGGCATGCCTATGATGACCCAAGGCATGGAGCTCTCCAAGGCTAAATCCAGCCTAGTACTTACTCTGCTGGCCGTATTCTTGGTCTTCGTAGGCCCCCTACACGGCAAAATTTCCTCTCGGGCGCAGCATGTCCGCCCGTGGCTGAGCCTCGGATTTGTGGCTGTTCACGTGCTGACTTGGCTCGTATTCTTTGCTTTTGGAACTGACAGCGGGCTGCCGGCAATCTTGGTGGTGTCCTTTATTACCGCGTTGTGTACACCGACGGCTAACTACGGCTTCGATATTGTGCGCGAACGCATGGACCGCTCCGTGGTGGCCACAGCTACGGGCTTGGGAAATATGGGCGGTTTTACCTCTGGCATGTTGGGCGCTCAGCTTTTCGGCATGGTGTTGGACCACTCCTCCGACGCCCCCAATTATTCTATGCCGGATTTCACTGCCGCCGCGGCTGCGGTGCTAGCCGTCTGGGCAGTAGGCATGATTGGTGTGGTCATCACCCACTTCCTTCGCCGTCGCGCGGGCGAAGACGGGCCTTCTGTCACCATCGTGGAGGTTTCCTAGAAACCGTCGGTTGATTACTCCGGGTTGAGGATAAAGCGAATGGTTCCCTCAGGGTCCGCCAAAAGCTCCCGGGTCGCCGCCACGGCTTCCGCTTCGTCGAAGGCGATGCGTTCAAAGCCAGTATCGTTGAGCTCCACAATGTCCGCACCAGGGCAGGCCAGAAGAATCGGCGAGTGCGTGGCAATAATGACCTGTGCGCCGCGGTCAACTGCTTGGGCAATTTCCCCTACGAGGGCCAGTTGCCGGATAACGGACAGCCCAGATTCTGGCTCATCAAGGATGTAGACGCCTTGGCCATTGATGTGCTCATAGAGCAGGTCAAAGACGGATTGCCCGTGCGATCGGCGGGACAAATCCACGTTCTGAGGAAGAGTCGAACGTCCGCCCCGTTCGGCCGCTGAATCCCCACGCTCAATCAAGTACTCGTGCTTTTCGGCGCGCAGGAAATAGGCGCGGTGGATTACTTCCTCAGTATCGCAGCGGATGGGGCTGCGAGGAACGATTTCATCTGGGTCACCCATGCGGCCGCCCGAGGGAGAACAACCTAAGTCACTAGCTAGGCCCGCGAGCAAGCTCGATTTGCCAATGCCGTTTTCACCTACGAAAACAGTTACTGGACTCCGCAGCTTGAAGCTGCCCAAATCAGCTAAGTAGTCGAAGACAGGCAGCTCGGCGCGGTAGTCATCAGGCTTGAATTTCAGGCTTAGGGAATCAACCAGCATGGGCCCTAGGTTAATTCAGTTCATCGAGTACGTGCAGCGCGTCTTCTTGCGCTGCCGCCGCACCAAAGTCTTTCAGGTGGTCACCCAAGTCGCCGGATGGAACCGATTGGGCGATGGTATCGGCCGGCACGGTATTAACGGCATAGGCCACCCCTATCCCGCCGGTGATAGATATGGCGATAGCGGCAAGCACCCCCACCGCGGTCGACAGCGTGGTCTTGAAAGTCATAGTCTCCTCCAGAAGCTTCGGCACCGAGCACCTTGCCCGTTACCGATTTGTGATGTTTTAGCTTAGGGAGAATCGCTGCCAAGGCCATGCCGCTCGGCTGCGGGTTGCCTGAATTTTTGCACCCAGTTCGCGAGGAAATAAAGGGCTAGTTTGCCGGGTAACTTTCAGCCACGATGCCATCGCTGGCCGGCATCACAAGTCCCCGTTCAAAAGCTACGAGGACTGCCTCTTCATCGGATTCGCTGATGTCTCCGGCCTCCACCGCGCTGCTGAGCTCACGCTCAAGGTAGACGCGCACATCGGACTTGCCGTTTTCCGTCTGGGTAATATCGCGAGGGACGGAATTGAGCGGAATGCCCAGCGCCTTAGCTAGGGAGGTCACGCGGTTGGCGTCGGTGGAATCATCGCCTTTGATAGCACCATTGACCTGTGCGGGCATGTCTTCCTGAACCACGCCACCAGCCACGGCCTCGCCCACCGTCCTCGTCCCCTTGGGCGGCTTATCGCGATTGGTGGCCCACACCCCGACAGCAATAGCCACGATGACGGCCACGGCTACAAAGGCCCACAGGTAGATGAGCTTATGTCGATACACTCCGCTGATTTTAGCCATGGTAACCAGCGCTATCGCCGAAGGAACCGTAGTCATTGCCGCGAGAGTTCTCGCCGCGATCATTGAGTGCGTCGATGATGGAGCGGATGGTGGCCTCCCCTATGCGGTCGGCGCGCCCCCACGAGCGAGGGGCCTGACGGGAGCTATCGGGCGATGGTTCTTGGCGCGGCGGCGCTGGCTTTTCCTCCCGCGGCGTGGAGACCTCGATGGTCAATGTGGTGCCGTCAAGGTGGAGGGCGTCACCGTCGCGCACGCCCGCGGCGCGCGCTGCGGAAAGCAGCGCGGATAACTCACCCACCGTGGCGTTGTCCACATCGAGTTGCAGCTTAAAAGACATAACTAGCCAGTCCTTTCTTGTTCCCATCCCACTTTAGAGCCCGAAAGTGCAAAAAGTAAGGCCACAATGCGCGCATCGGGGACTTTCAAGGCTAACTCTAAGAATGCTCGAAGGATTCCTCCTCGCCCCAGAAGACCTCATCTACAACCTTCCGGGCATGGCGGGTAAGTTTCAGATAGTTTTCTAGAAACCCTTGGTTGTCCTCCGGCGGCCAGCCAGCGGCACCGGCTACTTGGGCCAGCTGGGGACCGGGCCCGGGCAACTGGTCGACGCGCTTACCGCGCACGAGCACCAGTGCATTGCGGGCGTCGGTAGCCATAAGCCAGGCTTCGCGCAGGTCCGAGACCTGCTCGGCAGAGAGGATTGCGTTTTCCTCCAAGGCGTCGAGCACGCGCAGTGTGGACGGATCGTGCAGTTGGGCATACTCGTGAGCATGCATCATGGTCAGGAGCTGTACGGTCCATTCAATATCTGAGAGCGCACCGCGCCCCAGCTTGGTATGAGTATTGCGGTCCGCGCCGCGCGGCAGGCGCTCATTGTCCACGCGCGCCTTCATGCGCCGGATATCGCGAATGGTCGAGGCGCTCGCGCCGCCTTCTGGGTAGCGGAAGCTATCGACCATGGACATAAATCGCTCGCCTACTTCCTTGTCACCAGCCACGAAGGCCGCCCGCAACAAAGCCTGCAGCTCCCAAGACTCGCCCCACTCGCGGTAGTAACGCTCATAGGAGGAGATGGTGCGTGCCACCGCACCGGAGCGGCCCTCTGGGCGCAGGCCCAGGTCGACGTCCAGTGGTGGGTCGCCCGAAGGCTTAGACAGGCGGCGCCGAAGCTTATCGACGATCCCGATGGCCCACTTCACGGCCTCCCCTTCCGCGCCAGAGTCATCGGCCGGTTCGCTAGGTTCTGCTACGACGAGCACATCCGCATCTGAGCCAAATCCCAGCTCCATGCCTCCCAAGCGGCCCATGCCAATGACGGCAATGCGCGCTGGTGGCTCTGCGTCTTCATTGGCAAGGCGCCACGCGCGCACCTCGGCGCGAAGTGCAGCCTCAAGAACGGCATCCCAAATTGTGGATAGCTCGTGACACACCTGCTTGACCGGCATGAAGCCCAGCAAATCCGCACTGGCGATACGGGCCAGCTCAACCCGGCGCAACGAGCGCGCCACCGCCACCGCTTTATCTGGGTCGGCGTGGCGCTTGCTGGAATTGACCAGCGCCTTGGAAACCTGTTCGGGCTTGGTTTCTAGCAGTTTGGGGCCAGTGGCGCCGTCGGAAAGCTGCTTTACCGAATCTGGGGCGCTAATAATCAGATCAGAGGTAAACGGCGAG
This sequence comes from Corynebacterium sp. S5S1, assembly GCF_001913985.1. Lineage (NCBI taxonomy): Bacteria > Bacillati > Actinomycetota > Actinomycetes > Mycobacteriales > Corynebacteriaceae > Corynebacterium > Corynebacterium sp. S5S1. The sequence goes on along the minus strand of NZ_MKXT01000010.1, from coordinate 57,553 downwards.
GTACCTAGAATGTGCATGAGCCGCTGGCCCACAATTCCTTCATCGCGCAGCATGCGCAAGAACCACGATCTATCGTTCGCGGCCTCCGAGAGCTTGCGATAGTTCAACAGGCCCATATCGGGGTCTGCGGTATCAGCCAGCCATTCCATCAAGGTTGGCAGCAAAATCGCCTGGATGCGTGCCTTGCGCGAGGTTCCCGCCGCCAAGGAGGTCAGGTGCTCGAATGCGCGGTCGGGGTAGTTATAGCCCAGCGCGGCCAGCTGTAGCTTGGCGGCCTCCGGTGAAAGCTTAAGCTCATCGGCGGACATGGTGACCACGGAATTGAGCAGCGGCCGGTAAAACAGGCGCGAGTGCAGCTCGGAGATCCGCAGGCGGATCCGGCGCAGGTGCGACAGCATGCGCTCGGCCGCCGACTTGGTGCCCTGCGGATAAAAGCCGGCGATGCGCGCCAGCCACTTCATCCCCTCTTCGTCGTCCTTTTCCGGCAGCGTGTGCGTGCGGCGGAAGCGCTCTAATTGCAGACGATGCTCAAGCAGGCGCAGAAACTCATAGGCTTCAATGAGCTGGGTGCCATCCTCTCGGCCGACGTACCCCGCTGAAATCAGCGCCTCCAGCGCCTCCACCGTGGAAAGTGCGCGCAGCGTCTCATCGGAGCGCCCGTGGACCAATTGCAAGAGCTGAACAGCAAATTCGATATCGCGCAGACCGCCCACGCCTAGCTTCAGCTCGCGATGTTTAAGGTCATCAGGAACATTGGCCAGCACGCGGCGGCGCATGGCCTGTACGTCCTCCACGAAGGACTCGCGCTGCGACGCCGTCCACACCATCGGGCGGATCTGGTCCAAATAGTCTTGGCCTAGCGGGAGGTAGCCCGTCATAGCGCGTGCTTTAAGGAGCGCCTGGAATTCCCACGTCTCCGCCCACCGTTTGTAGTAGGCCACGTGGGATTCCAAAGTGCGCACCAATGCGCCCGACTTTCCCTCGGGGCGCAGGTTCGCATCCACCTCGAAAAAGGTGGTGGATCCAATGCGATTAAACTCCGCCGCTAGCCGCGTGGCCCTAGGGGTTGCCTCGCTGCCGACGAAGATGACGTCCACATCGGAGATATAATTCAGCTCGCCTGCACCACACTTGCCCATCGCCATGACTGCCAGCTGTGCATCCAAGGGTTCATCGCCGTAGATGGTGCGCACGGCGCAGGCAAGGGAGGCGGTTAAGGCGGCGTCGGCAAGCGCGGTGGTCAGCGCCGTAATCTGGCGGAATCCTACCTCCGGCTGCTGCCTGGTCTGGCCCTTGCGGGAATGGAAGGTGCCCGCCACATCGCAGGCGGCAATGCGCATCATCAAAGTGCGGTAGGTCGTGCGCAGCGCCTGCTTATGCTCCCCCTCGCCGGCGCGGTAAGTGCCCGCCGCGCTCAAGTCCTCGCACGCCGGATCGGGCCGGTCCACGTCGTGAGCAAAGTCCGCAGGCTGGGCATCGACGGCACCAAGCAGGTTTTGCAGCATCTCTTCGGGCTGCGGAAGGGGTTTTTCTAATTCTCGCCACAGTTCAGGGTGCGCCGCGAGATGATCGCCAAAGGCGGTCGACGCCCCCAGTAGTGCGAAGAGGCGCACGCGCAAAGTTTCATTGGACCGCACGGCATCATCTAGCTCTGGGGCTTGTTCATAGATGCGGATCAGATTATTGAGAGCCAGGTCTGGGTCACCCACGGCAGCGAGGGTCCACAACAGATCCGCTGATTCCGGATTCTTCCACCCCAGCTGCTCAATATCTTGCGCAGCATGCGGGCGGGTAAGACCTAGTGTGGCCGGTGAAGGCACAGCAGCAGGACGCATTTTTCTCCTAGAAGTCCAGGTTATTGCGCAGCTCAAAGGTGGTGATTTGGCTCTGATAGTGGTGCCACTCATCCCACTTAGAGCGCAGGAAGAACTCAAAGACGTGCTCGCCCAAGACTTCTGCCATGAACTCGGATTTTTCAAATTCTCGCAAGGCCTGATCCAAGCTGGTGGGTAGATCCTTATAGCCCATTGCCCGGCGCTCGCGGCGGGTGAGCTGGTGGACATCGTCCTCGGCCGGATCATCAAGCTCGTAGCCCTCGCGGATGCCTCGCAGGCCTGCTGCCAATAGCACCGCATACCCTAGGTAGGGGTTCATCGAGGCATCAATGGAGCGGATTTCTACCCGGCGCGATTCTTCCTTGGTAAGCCGGTAGGTGGGAACGCGGACCAACGCGGAGCGATTCGATACTCCCCAGGTGGCTGCGCCCGGCGCCTCGTTGCCGAACATCAGACGCTTATAAGAATTGGTCCACTGGTTCACAATCGCGGACATCTCCGTGGAGTGCTCCAAGATACCGGCGATGAACTGGCGGCCGGTCTGGGACAAAGAGAATTCATCATCCGGATCGTGGAAAGCATTGGATTGGCCTTCAAAAAGGCTCAAGTGGGTGTGCATGCCAGAGCCCGGCAAATGTTCGAAGGGCTTAGGCATGAAGGTGGCGCGCACGTTGGAATTGGTGGCCACCTGCTTGATCACGTGCCGGAAGGTCATGATGTTATCGGCCACGGTGAGCACGTCCGCATGGCGCAGATCAATTTCTTGCTGGCCTGGCGCGGTTTCGTGGTGGCTAAACTCCGTGGCAATTCCCAGCGATTCCAGCGCTAACATTGCCTTCCTGCGGAAAAGCGGGGCGGTATCGTGCGTTGCTTGATCAAAGTAACCGCCGTTGTCCGTGGGCACCAAGTCTGTAAGTTCGCGGCCGCGCTCGAAAAGATAGAACTCGATTTCTGGCGAGGCCATGCAGGTAAATCCATCGTTGGCGGCCTCTGTGACCTGGCGGCGCAGGATATGGCGCGGGTCCACCATGGAGGGCTGGCCATCTGGCTGGGCGATATCGCAAAACATGCGGGCCGATTGCAGGTCCGGCTCATCCATATCAAAGGGCAAAATTTGGAAGGTGGAGGGATCTGGCAGGGCGATGGTGTCAGACTCAGAGATACGGGAGAACCCTTCCACGGAAGAACCATCGAAGCCAACACCTTCTTCAAAGGCCGATTCCAGCTCGGACGGGCTCATGACCACGGATTTGAGGGCGCCCAGAATATCCGTAAACCACAGGCGGATAAAGCGGATATCGCGTTCCTCAACGGTTCGTAGGACAAATTCGTGTTGGCTATTCATGCCTTAGACCTTACCGGCTTACCTCCGAGGGATGTACAGTTCATGCGACAGTTTTTCCAGGGAGAAAAGCGCAGGTCGCAAGAGTATCTAGGGGGTATCTAGCGGGGGCTTTTCCTTCACGTGCCAATTGGTGCGCATGCTTTGCTGAGAAAGCAAGCGAACACACGTACACCTGTTAAAGGACTAAGTTTTATGACCTCACACTGCGATGACCTTTCCGCTCACGTAATCGAACGCCTCATCACCGCCGCGCAACATGGTTGGGCACCGGCGGATTTAGAGCATGTCTTAGGCCCACACGCCTATCCCATTATCTACCGTGCTAGCCCCCATGTGCCGGCACGGATTACCTCCCCTGCCTTACGCAAGGCTTGGCTACAAATGGCACCGCCGGAAGAAAATTTCATTCCGCGCGATAAGCTGCGCGCCATTATTAAAGAGCTAATTCATCTGCCTAGGTTGCGCGATACTGAACTTTTGGCCTCTGGCGAATCCTTGCGAGAAGACGGCCTTAGCGATAAACAACGCAAAATTCGTGCAAAGGTCCTAGGCCTTCTACGCAAGGCTGAGTCCACCAGTTTTGAAGATGAGGCCGAGGTTCTTATTTCTAAAGCGCAGTCCCTGCAACAGAAGTATCGCATCGAGGATCTGCTTACGTCCGAACTCCCCGATCTCATTTCTCATCGCGTGCACATACACCCGCCCTATATCAAGCACCAGGCTTCCCTGCTCAGCACCATCTCCGACGCCAATGGATGCACCACGCTCCTCATCCATGACAAAGGTCTAGCCTGTGTGATTGGCGCTCCTGCCGATGCCGCCCATTGCGCCGACCTTTTTGCCTCCCTCAACCGCCAATGTGACTGGTTTATGCGTAACGGCGATGGAGCGGAAATCGCCCGCGCTACTAATTCCACTGCCGCTTATCGCCGCAGCTTCCGTCTGTCTTATGCAGCCCGCATCGGTGAATTGCTCACCCAAGCCAATGAGGACGGAATTGCTGAAAACCTGCGTGAGTCTCAGTATTGCTCACACCATGCAGAGGCTGTAGCCACCCAAACGCTTCCCGCATTGCAAGCACGCACCGATCACGCCATCGATACCCGCAACCGTCTCTTCCCCAATCTCACAGAGATGTCACTATCAATGAACAGTCTGCACGGCATCAACGATGGCATTGCCGCTGCCGATAAATCTCACTTAGGAGGAGACGCTTCAGGGCTCGGTTCAGTTCCAGAAATTACACGGTAATTTCCCCTGTTCAATACGCATCTTCGCCCCCGTTCCCTGCTAGCGAACGGGGGCGAATAATGGCACCACAACGAGGTCATTACAGGTAAGATCACCGATGAGATTGATTAGGTCTAGAAAGTAGAAGGTACGTGAATGTCTACACAGTCTTTTCTCGAAGTTGAAGCGAAATTCTCCGTAGCCGAGTCCACTCAGCTCCCTGAACTGACCCGCCTTGAGGGAGTTGACCACGTCGCGGACACGCGCCACCACGCACTATCCGCCATCTACTACGACACTGAAGACCTCCGCCTCACCCACGCAAAGATCACCCTCCGCCGCCGCACCGGTGGCAATGATGATGGTTGGCATATCAAGATTCCTAGCGAGGCTGGCCGCACTGAAATCCACGCCGAGCTGGGAGAACCTGTAGATGGCCGCTACGAAGTACCTGAGGAGCTTCTCCACCAGGTCCGCTCAATTGTCCGTCACAATGAGCTCGCCCCAATTGCTCAGGTAGACAACAAGCGTACCGAGATGGTCCTAGCGGATACCGAGAATAAGCCGGTAGCAGAATTCTGCGATGACCACGTCACCGCCTTTTCCTTCCTTCCTGGTGGCCAGCAGCAGTCGTGGCGCGAGTGGGAAGTAGAGCTCGCGGGTGAGCTACCTGGTACCGAGGAAGGAACGCAGTTCATTCGCCGTGCTACTTCCCTGCTTATCGGTGCCGGCGCTCGCGTATCTTCTTCCCCATCCAAGCTGAAATCGGCCTTGGGTGATTCTTATGCCAACGCCCCGCTTCCCCCGGCCTTGGTAACGCCGGACGTGGACTCGGACTCCCCTGCCGCCGCCGTGATCACCGCGCTGCAAGCTAACCGCGACAAGCTGGTTGATTATGATCCACGTGTGCGCCGCGATGAGTGGGATTCGGTGCATCAGATGCGTGTAGCTACCCGCGAGCTGCGCAGCCACCTTCAGACCTTCCACGGCATTGTGGTCGGCCCAGAAATCGAAAAAATTGAAGCCGAGCTCAAGGAGCTCGCCGGCATCTTGGGCGTTGCTCGCGATGCGGAAGTTGTGGAAGAGCGCTGGCAGAAGCTGTTGGAATCCGAAGATTCTGACACCTTGGATGACTCCACCCGCGAGCACATTGCACAAGATATGGGCACCGCCTACCGCCGTGCGCACCGTCGCGTTATCGCTGCCCTTGATTCCGAACGTTACCTAGAGCTGCTGGAGTCCCTTGACCGCCTGCTCGCAGACCCGCCAACGGCCGATAAGCAGCAGGAGTCCGTTCGGGCAGCAAGCGAGGCGGAGGCGACGGAGGAACAGTCCTCTGCGGAAGAGGACGCCGCTACCCCTACCGAATCCAGCGAGGACAGCGCGCCTGCTGCGGAGAAGTCCGAGCACAAGCCGGAGAAAAAGAAGTCCAAGGACAAGTCCGCCGACATGGATACCGTGATGGCGCAGCACCTTGAAAAGGCCTATAAAAAGCTGGTTAAGCGCCATAAGAAGGCCGTGGAGAACTGGGATAACCAGGAATTGTCCCTGCACGAGCGCGAGGATTATTTCCACGATATGCGCAAGGCAGCAAAGAAGCTGCGCTATGCAGCTGAAGCAGCTGGTTCTGCCACCAACCTCAAGACCAAGCGCCTCTACAAGGCCTGCAAGCAGATGCAGTCGGTGCTCGGTGACTTCCAGGATTCGGTGACTTCGCGCGATAAGCTGCTCGATCTGGCAGAGTCCGCTCGCCGTCGTGGGGAAAATACCTTTGGCTACGGTCTGCTCTATCAGCGCGAGCGCACCATCGGGCTAAAGGCTCTTGACGATTACGCCGAGTCTTTCAAAGACATCAAGGCGGCGTTTAAGCCGCTGCGTAAGAAACTAAAGTAGCCGCGCTTCCCAGACAGTTACTGGGAAACACGGCGTAGAAAAAGATGGCTGGAGGTTATTTACTTCCAGTCATCCTCTTTGTCTGCGGCATCTGCCGCATCATTGCGGGCTTGGGCGATTTCGATGGCGTTTTCTGCCTCTTCGCGGGTGTCATACGGGCCCATCCGATTTTCCCAGCCAGAAGTTTTGCCTTGGCTGACTTCCTTAGTGGCGGGATCAAAGAACCACTTCTGGTCTGCATCGCTCATGAAACTATCCTCTCAGTCGTTGCATCAGCGGCACCGGCTAAGTGCTGCCGCTGATATGGCTTGTGCCCACACTACCTACGCCGTCTCACCGATGCCCGCTAGAATGTGGGCAGCACAATTCTTTTATACGAATCCATGTCGTATTCCCCGCCACCGCGCACATAGGTGGCGGGCGTTCGTTGCTTTAAACGCACCACCGCGTGTGTGGGGCAACGAAGACTACTGGTCTCAGAACCTGGAAAAGGAGCTTTAGCACCCATGCCACTGTGGTCAACGCCTGCAGAGCCTGTAGCCGAGCGCGCCGCCCAAGCACATACCGAGTTCACGGGCAGCGCTCCAACGCATACCGCCAGCGCGCCGGCAACGTGGTCCCTCATTGGTGAACACATTGACCACTTCGGCGGCATTGTTGCCATGTGCGTGGACAAGCTACGCACCGCTGCTGCAGTAAGCCCGCGCACCGATGGCGTGGTGGCCGTACATTTCCACCCATCTCAGGGCGAGACTGCTCATGACTCGATTAGTCTGCAAGCGCTCGCAGAGCTGGCAACAGCGCAACAACCCACCACGGATGCAGAGGGACAGCCAATCATTCCACCGGCACCGGAAGGAGGTCTGGCCGCTCGCGTGGGTGGCATCGTCCACACGATGATTAACCGCCAGTTGCTCTCTCGTGAGACAGCCGGCGCGGATATCACCATCGCCTCCGATATTCCGGAAGGTGCGGGTTTGGGTGCAGATGCCGCCGCGGATGTCGCGGTAGCGCTGGCCCTCATGGGGGCCGATGCGGACCTGGATGCGCCGCTAAGGGCCCGGGTGGCGGATGTATGCACCCAGGCCGTTACTACCTTTGGTGCGCGGCCGCCTTTGCGTGCCCGCCACAGCGCAGCCCTGCGCAGCACGGGTGAGGGCGTATGCATCATGGATTACGCCGATGGTTCTGTTACCCACGCCCCGCACCTTGTAGGCCGCGAGATAGCTGCCTTCGCAGTGGCGGTGCCGGAAGATTTTTCCGCGCAGGAGGAAAAGGCTATCGCCGATATCCGCCAACGGCAGCGCTTTATCGACGATGCGTGCCACTCCTTTGGCACCGATTCACTGCGCTTGCTTCCAGACGCCCAACAGCGCGTCCTCGACTGGCTCAAAGCCGTCCACAAGGTCTACGGCGAGGAGGGCCGCCCGAGTATCAGCGCCGCCACGGAGTGGATGGCCTTTTATGAGGAAGAAACTGAGCGCGTAGAAAAGTTCACTCGCTTCCTGCGCTCGCACCGCGGCGCGGAGCTCTTCCCTATCCTTTTGCAGTCGCAGTCTTCCTTGGCCAATATCTACGGCTTGGATTCGGCGGAAAAGCTCGCCGAGCTGGTCACGGTCCGCGGCGCCGTAGCGGGCCGTTCGGCACACGCGGGGACTTCAAATGCGGTCATTGCCTACGTTCCGGCGAAAAGCGCGCACAACTTTGCGGCCGACTTGGCGGAAGACGGCCTGCTCGTAGTCGAGTTGCAGCCAGGCGAGGCTGCGCGCGGCGAAAGCTAGTAGCCTCTCCGGCTAATCAGCAGGCCACGCAAAGAGCACCTCGCGCGAATTGGTATCCGCTGTCACCAGCGAGACGGTGGTTTCGCTGCCGGTTTCTGGCGCGCCTACAGATTGGCCGAAGACGGGTGGCTCCGGAACAAAAATCCGAGCTTTATCCCGCTTCGGATCGCCGCTGACAACGGTGGCCGGGAAATTGGTGCCCAGCCAAGGGCGCAGCACGGTGGCCTCGGTGAGGTTAAGGCAGGCCTTATCCACCTGGGAGGCAAGCTGCGAAGTAGAGCGCATTGCGCCAATGACGTCCGTGGCGCGCTCCCCCACCCAGCCGGGAACCTCGTAGTCGCCGCATAGGGCTAGGCAGATCTCAGTGGCGAACCTATCGGACAGGCGCCGCAGCGGCGCGGTGACGTGGGCATAGTAGCCACCAATACCGGCGTGTACCTGCGCCTCTTGCTCGCCTAGCCAGGCATAGTCGGCGCCCCGCAAAAGGCTTTGGGCCTCACGCATGACGGCCATGCCCCGCGGGGAATCGGCGTCGACGGTAAGGAGAAACTGGGGAATGGGGGCATCGCCAAGCGCAAAGCCTAGGGCTTGGGCCTCGGCGCGAAATTGGTGCTCATGCTCCGGCTCGGCCGCGGGCAGGGTGCGCAAGAAGCCCACGCCGGCTTCCTGCATGAGGCGCCCAGCGCACATGCCGGCGAGCAGGGAGATCTCCGAGTTAAAATCCATGACCTCATAGCGCGGCTCGATGATGAGCTCAAAGGTGCCGTCAGCATTTTCCACGACGCGCTGGGAGGGCAGGCGCAAGGAAATGGCCGCACGGCGCAGGGAGGATTCCTGGCGCAATCGTCCGACCTCCGGCAATAATGCAATGGACGGGTGCAGGCTGCCGGCCGCGAGGTCCGCATGCGCGCCTTCATAATCCAGGCGGGCCTGGGAGTAAATCAGCGCGCGCTCGACGTGGAAGGACTCCACCTCGCCGTTGCCATCCAAGTCAAAGGTCCACAGCACGGCCGGTTTATCGGTGCCAGGCAACAGCGAGGCTCGGTCCTCCGAAAGCTCGGGCGGGTGCAGGCGCGCGGGTTCATCGGGAAGATAGATGGTCTGGCCGCGGCGGAAGGATTCGCGCTCCAGCTCGCTGCCGGGCTCAATGAAAGCAGCAACGTCCGCGATGGCATAGTAGACACGGTATCCGCCCTCGCGTTCTTCGATGTAAACCGCCTGATCCAAGTCCATGGAGCCGGCGGGATCCAGGGTCACGAAGGGAATTTCGCGGGCGTCGCGGCGCGAGTCGGCGTATCGGTCCTGCGCGCGGACGGCCTGGTCGGTGACCTCGGCCGGAAAATCGGTGGCTACCGAAAATTCTGTGGCAATGGCGCGGAAATCAAGCGGGGCGGCATAGAGCTTCATGCCCACCACCATAAACGTAGTAGGGCGAATGAGTCGGCCTATAAGCCGGATTCTGTCTAACCGCGGCACTCCCTGGGAAGCACCGCGCGGTGAACATCCATCTAGACCAACCGTTGCCAGTTGGTTCCAGCAGCTACCTTCAGGCTCGAGCGAGCAGCCTTAAAACGCCTGATCGGGCCCCGCAACGTGGCGGGGCCGTGATGCCTTGCTCCCGGTGGGGTTTACCCAGCCACCGCCATCACTGACGGTGCTGGTGCGCTCTTAACGCACCGTTTCACCCTTACCTTGCTGCTCCAACTTGGGCCGAAGCTCAAGCGGAGGCACAAGGCGGTCTACTTTCTGTTGCACTTGCCCGCGGGTTTCCCCGGGTTGCCGTTAGCAACCACCGTGCTCTGTGGAGTCCGGACTTTCCTCGGCGCCCACGCGGCAGCACGTGGCTACCCGTTTGAAGCGACGCGATCACCCGGCCGGCTCATTCGCGTTCCTTATTCTAGCGCAGGCCTGCCAGGTGGCCCACATCGTTAAATCCGTGCACCATAGAGCCGCCATCCCAGAACTCCACCCGCGAAATAGCAGCCAGGTCGAGGAAGAGGTGTCCAAAGGTGGCTGGGCCGGCATCGAGCGCCTGGCGGATGAAGGACTTAATTGGGTTGACGTGGCTAACCACCAACACGGTCTTGCCTGCGAAGCGCTCTTGGAGCTCCTTGCGGGTGGTGCGCACGCGGCGATTGACCGCTTGCAGCGATTCGCCGCCCGGACAGGCGACGCTCGCATCGTGCAGCCATTCCTCGTGGAGTTCCGGATCGCGCTGGTGGGCCTCGGCTGCGGTCTTGCCTTCCCACGCACCGAAGTCCACTTCGATGAGGCCTTCGACGGTTTCTACCGCGATATCGCGGCCATTGGCTACGGCCGCAGCGGTTTCTTGGCAGCGCCGCAGGGGCGAGCAGACGATGGCATCAAAGTCGGTGCCGGCAAGCGCTTGGGCAGCAGCAAGCGCCTGCTTTTGTCCGAGCTCCGTAAGGCCCGGATTGGCGCGGCCGGAGTACTGCTTGGCGGCCGACATCTCCGTCTGCCCATGGCGCAGCAAGATAAAGCGAGTGGTAGGTCCACGATCCCCCAGCCAATCGGTGGGGTGCGGCGCGGTGGTGTCCTGCTCTGCGGCTGGGGCTGACTCGGAGTCTTCTTCGCCACCAACAATGCCTTCTGGGTGCCCGGCGGCCGCGGCATCCATGGCGTCATTAGACAGGGCGTCTGCCACCTTGTTTTTGGCGCGCGGTACCCAGTCCAGGCTGAAAGAAGAAAAGCCGTTGATGTATTCGCGGGCGCGCAGGGCCAGCTTCTGCATATCAGGGTGCTTGATCTTCCAGCGGCCGTTGATCTGTTCCACCACCAACTTGGAATCCATGTGGAATTCCACCTCGGTAGCGCCCAGCTCGGTGGCGGCTTCAAGCCCGCGCAACAAGCCGTTGTACTCAGCGACGTTATTGGTGGACTTGGTACCTACCACATAGACAATTTCGCGCAGGATGTGCTGCCCACTGCCGTCATAAATGACGGTGCCGGAACCGGCTACTCCGGGGTTGCCGCGGGAGCCGCCATCGGCGTAAATGATGACCTTCATTAGACCAGGCGCACCAGGTAGGAGCCGCAATCGCCGCACTGCGGCAGCTCATCGGCCGGGGCATTGCGCACAGCGTTTTGCTCGGCCGGCGGCAAGACGATGAAGCAACCGCCGCAGGCGCGGTTGGCCTTGAACTGGGCAGCGCCTACGCCATTTTCCTCGCGCTGGGTATCGTACTCGCTGAGCACTCCGGCGGGCAGTTGATCGCGCAGCTCGCCGATGCGCACGGCCGGATCTTCTTGATTGGCGGCCGCTTCCTTAGCCGCCTCGGCCGCACGGCGCAGCTTTTCCAGCTTGCGCTCGGAATCGGAAACGCGCGCGCCGTGGACATCCAGGTTGGAACGCAGCGCGTGCACCTCGTTATGCGCCTCCTGCAGCTCGCTCATGAGATCTGCGATGCGGGACTTGGCAGCGTAGAGGTCGTGCTCCAGATCCTTGCGGGTTTCTGGGTCCACTGCGGCGCCGAGCTGGCGCTTATCATCGCGCTCGCGCTGGCGCAGCTTGCGCTCATCGGCCTGGATGCGCAGGATTTCGGTCTCCATGTCATCGACGGCCATCTGCGCAGAACCGGAGGCATCCAGCAGGCGCTTGTGCTCCTCCTTGGCCTTGTCATACTCGGCTTGTTCCGGGATTTCCTTCTTTGCGCCATGGCCCTGCGAGCGTTCCAGGTTGGCCAGCTCCAGCAGTACCGGCTGTAGTTCTTGCGATAGTTTCACTTATGACTCCTTTGGGTGCGCAGAGATAGTCCACGGGTCGGTGCGCAGGCTAATAATTTCCGTATCCAGTTCTAAAGCATTCTCTACGATATCGCGCGCCTGGGCCGTCCACGGAAATTCGCTGGCCCAGTGGGCGGTATCGATGACGGCGGGGCCGCCGGCGCGCAGGTGCTCATCCACCGGGTGGTGGCGCAGATCCGAGGTAACGTACACGTCCACGCCTAGCTTCGCGGCCGCGGAGAGGAAAGAATCTCCCGAACCGGAAGACACGGCCACGGTGCGCACCTTCTGTTCCGGATCGCCGGCGGCGCGGATACCCCAGGCGGTCTCCGGCAGGGCATTGGCCACCTGCTGGGTGAACTCGCGCAGGGTCATCTCCTGCGGCAGCTCTCCCACACGCCCCAGGCCGAGCGCATTTTCCAGGTCGTGGTGGCCGGCGGTTTCCGTGATGTCATAGGCCGGCACCTCATAAGGGTGGGCGGTATGCAGGGCCTTCAGCAAAGAAGAGCGAAGTGCTGCTGGGGCGACGAACTCGACGCGGAGTTCCTCGCCGCGATGCAGCGCGCCGATCTCGCCTTCGGTGGGGTCAGCACCCTCCTCGGGCTGGAATTGGCCCGTGCCCGCGATATCGAAGGAGCAGTGGGAGTAAGAGCCGATGTGGCCCGCGCCGGCGTCGAAAAGCGCCTGCTTTACCTCCTCGGCCGCGGCGACCGGCACGTGCACGCCCCACTTATCCACGCCCTGGGGCTCCGGCACGATGGGCCGGCCGGGGTTGATGCCTACCAGCTCCGCGAGCTTATCGTTGACGCCCGGCCGCGCCTTATCCGCGTTGGTGTGGGCCGCAAAGAGCGCAACGCCATTGCTGACCAACGTGTGCACTACCTTGCCCTTGGGCGTATCGGCCGCCACGGACTCCACCCCGCGCAAAAGCAACGGGTGGTGAACCACGAGCATGTCCGCGCCGAGCTCCACCGCGCGCTCGGCCACCGCTTGGGTGCAGTCCAAAGCGAAAGCCACCCGCTTTACCTCCGCGGTCGGATCCCCGCAGATAAGCCCCACGGCATCCCACTTTTCCGCCAGGTGCGGCGGGTAGGCCTCATCGAGTACGCGGCGGACATCGCCCACGCTCACAGTGGACATGGAGGTGCTCCTTTATGCTCGTTTCATGGAATAGTTACTACTGCTATATCCTATCTTCCGCACCACAGTACTATTCGCGCGAAGGGGTTTTCCGCATGACCGAGACCGATACCCGCTCCGGCCTTTACCTCGTTTTTGTTTGCACCGGAAATATCTGCCGCTCCCCCATGGCAGAGATCATCGTGCGCGATGAAATGGAAAAGGACATGCTAGACCTCGTCGCCACCGTAGATTCCTGCGGCCTCGGCGGCTGGCATGTAGGCCAGGGCGCGGACGAACGCGCAGTTGCCGAACTGCGCCGCGGCGGTCACGATGGCGGTTCCCACCGCGCGGCCAAGCTGGGGGCAGAGCACATGGACGCTGATCTCTTCATTGCTATGGACAAGGGCCACCGCGCGGCCCTCATTGAGCACGGCATCGATCCCGACAAGATTCGCCTGATGCGCAGCTTCGACCCCAACTCCCCGGAGGACGCGGACGTGGCAGACCCGTATTACGGTTCCGCAGCGGATTTTGAAACCACACGCAAGAATATCGAGGCCGCCGTGCCTGGCCTGCTGGATTGGATTCGCGCTAACCGCGACTAGACTAGGCCCCATGCTAAAGACGTTCCTTAAGCCGGGTTGGGTTCTACTGCTACTTTTCGTCGTGGCTTTTTCCTACCTTGCTTTTACCGTCCTTGCCCCGTGGCAATTGGGCAAGGACGATGACATTGTGGAACGCAACGAGCTCATCACCCACGCCTATGAGGCTGACCCCCAGCCGGTGGAAGACCTCGTGGATGGCAACGGCGCCATCAAGGACGATGAGTGGTCCCGTGCCACCCTGCACGGCCATTACCTGCCGCAGGATGAGGTGCTGCTGCGCCTGCGCCCGGTCGATTCCGGTCCGTCCTACCAATCTCTGGTTCCCTTCCGCACCGATTCCGGCCTGACCATCCTGGTTAACCGCGGCTGGGTCAAGGCCGGCGAGGCCAACGCCGTGCCAGATATCCCTGATGCTCCCTCGGGCGAGACCACTCTCACCGGCATGATCCGCGCCGATGAGGCCGAGCACCAGTCCGCCCCCATTAAGCAAGAGGGCTACCAGCAGGTCTACTCCATCCATACGGAGCAGATTGCCTCGCTTATCGACGCCCCCCTGGCCCACGACTACATCCAACTCTCCGCCGACCAGCCCGGCGTGCTCAACCCCATGCCGATCCCACAGCTAGACCGCGGCAACCACCTCTCCTACGGCTACCAATGGATTGCCTTCGGCATCATGGCCCCGCTGGGCTTGGGCTACTTCGTATGGTCCGAAATCCGTGAGCGCCGCCGCCTGCGCGAGGAGGAAGAGGCCCTCGCCGCCCTCGACGCCGATGCCTCAACCCCATCCGATCCCGCCACTGCTGAGGCCCCTGCTGCGGACCACAGCCCCGCAGAGCCAACAGCCGGCACCGACTCCGCCCCCCACGAGCATGCAGCCGCGCACGACGATTCCTCCGCCGTTGCCGCCGCATCCTCCTCGCACGCCGCCAGCCGCCGCAATCGCTCGCGCTACGGCGACTCCAAACCAGATCACTACGCCAAGCTGAACAAACGCCGCCGTGAGCGCTACTAACCCCTCTCCTCTTGGAGCATAACGTGGCCACAAGTTAGGGCTAAGGGTCAAAAAGTGTGTCTGGGATCGGGGATTTCTAGGGTCTGTCCTGTATATTCTCGCAGGTGCTGTTCAAGGGCAATTTGCTTATAGAGGCTCACCCACGGGTCTGCCTTTTCCTGGGCTGATTATGGCTATATTTCCGCGAGCTCATGTTTTGAGATAACTAACCGACATCACTGTTGTGCTGAGGTGCTCTTGGTGCTCCCGGCTCGCCTGGCGGCTCGTCGGGTTGCCGTCGAAAGTACAGGTGATACTGCTTTCTGAGAGACATATGTCCCGCCATATAGCAAGAAATATGTCAGGGGCGACGGTGGTTAGTGGTATGCCCTACAGGTAAATATTGCGCCGGTGGCCAACATCGATGACGTTAATGACTACGACATCTTCGTAAATAGAGGAGGTTACCCGGTAGTCTCCTACTCTCCACCGCCACAAGCCAGACTTGTCTCCAACGAGTCCCTTACCGCCCACGCGAGGATCGTCTAACTCTGCTACCTCGCGGAGAAACTTACTGATGTGTTTTTGTACTGGCTTATCAAGCTTCCGGAAAGATTTTGCAGCACGCGGAGTAAACCTAATCGACCAAGCCACACTCGTCCTCTAGTTCCTGGAGCGAAATCGTCTCTAGCTCGCCGCGTCGAGCTGCCTCAGCTTCTGCCTCAAGTATGTATACGTACTCAAGTTGATCTAAATAGGAATCAAGGGCCTTGCGAAGATAAAACGCTCCAGATCGCCCTGTTCGAGCAGCAAGCGCATCAAGGCGCTCTTTTTGCTGGGCATCAACGCGCAAGCTAATTACCGATCCACTCATGTAAACATGTTTACATGAGGTAGAACGATTTGTACACCTATAGCGCCGTTGTTCAAAATAAAACTCACCGTGGGAGGAGTTTCGCCGTTTTTCAAGAGACCTCTTCCTGTCCCCAAAGATAGCTTCGGAGAGCCTCCCCCTCTTTCATACGCGCGGTGGAAAATGGGCGCATCACGCTTGCAGAGCGTCTTTTATTTCTTGATTAATCTATAAAAGCCCAGATGGCACTTAAAAATCGGGGCATTTCAAGTTGATATGCCTAATCCTTTTATAGAAAAAGGGGTAATTGGCATTAGCTATTGCGTTGACTCTTTCGGTGGCGGAGGCATCTACGGATTCCATTTCGGTAAAGCGAGCCGGTGAACGTGGTGTCTACGCACGAGTTGAAAAGACAAATGGTGATGATAGTGTTCCTGCCGTTCAACCGTACGCTGCGACTCCAGATTATGGACCGTGCGTACTCGAGCCTACAAAAGTTCATGTACGAACTAGGGCCTGACCCCCGGAAAGTGGACACGTCGGGGGCCAGACCCAAGAATCACCCCGATGTCACCAGTGCAGCAGCATTTTCCCAGATCATCGCCTGCTGCGCTGCGCTGACAAGCTGAACAGCACTAGCTCAATGAATTGGCTCTAGTGTCGCGCACGTTGGGGCGGTGGCGTAGTAGTTGCTGCCTGGCCGGCATTTCCTAGCGCAGCGTCAGCCGTACTGATTAGCCCAACGATTAGGACTTCGCTGACACCGTCTATCCCCAGTCAGCCGGCCTGGAAGCTGGAAAATCTAGCCCCAATGACGCACCCATCCAGACACATATTTTGACCCTTACCCCTCGGGTGTCGTGGGATTGTCGTGGATATGCGTAAGACCCCCTCTCCGATTTCTCAAAAAGGGGGTCTGACCTGGTGCGGCCTGAGGGGATCGAACCCCCGACCTATTGGGTGTAAACCAATTGCTCTTCCAGCTGAGCTAAAGCCGCATGCGCTCTTGCGCTGTTAGAAACAGTAGCGCAGGTTGCTAAAGCAACACAAATCGGCAGGTAAAGCCCTACTTCTTAGTGTAGCCGCGCTGCACCAAGCACGAGCCTTGCCACTCGCCTAGGCGCTCCGCCTTGGTCTGCACTAGGCCTGCCAGCTGAGCGGACTCAGAGATGAGCCCAGGCTCTACGGTTCCCGGCTTGCCGGCACCCGGGGTAAGCAGCCAGACTGCGCCGTTATCGGCCAGCGGGCGGCTCGCGTCCACCAGTCCATCCACAAGGTCGCCATCTTCTTCGCGCCACCAAAGAAGAACTACATCGCACAGCTCGTCATTTTCTTCTTCCAAGAAGTCATCACCGAGCACGGCCTCGATCGATTCAGAGATCGCGGTATCGCAATCCTCGTCCCAACCAAGCTCCAGGGCGATTTGCCCTTCCTTGATTCCGAGCTTGACTGCAGCGTCAGCCACTATGCATTTCCTTCCTGATTTAGTGAATGTCTGGTCCGCGTATTGCCCACATCCTGCGGGTAAATCGCGGCTTAATAGAAGTATTTTAACGCCCACCGGACCCTTTTACCCGCCTAAGGGCCACAATTCCCCCATTTTGCAGGCCCTCCCGCTGCCGCAACCGAATCCACAGAGTTAGCAAACTACCCTCTTTTACCCCACCGAACTTCGCAAAGATACTGGTTATAGCAATGTAACGTACCGCACGTACCCTTAAGTCGGACTTCACAACGACTGTGGATCTGTGAGCGCGTATCGTAGTAAGCAAACTGTGCAGACCCTTAAATAGGAGGTTTAAATGGCCGAGAAGGACGCCCACCAGGGCGACTCCAACTTCCCCCTCATCCGCGACGGCGTTGCATCGTATCTTCACGATAATGATCCAGAAGAGACTCGCGAGTGGATGGACTCCCTCGATGGTCTGCTGGACCACTCCGATCCGGAGCGCGCACGCTACCTGATGCTGCGCCTGCTCGAGCGCGCTACCGCGAAGCGCGTTGAGATGCCATCGCTGACGTCTACGGACTTCGTCAACACCATCCCCACCACCATGGAGCCGGAGTTCCCAGGTGATGAGGAGCTGGAAAAGCGCTACCGCCGCTGGATTCGCTGGAACGCAGCCGTCATGGTGCACCGCGCACAGCGCCCAGGCATTGGCGTGGGCGGACACATCTCCACCTACGCAGGCGCTGCCCCGCTGTATGAGGTCGGCCTGAACCACTTCTTCAAGGGCAAGGACGATCCTTCGGGCGGCGACCAGGTCTTTTTCCAGGGCCACGCTTCCCCAGGCATGTACGCGCGCGCATACATGGAAGGCCGCCTTACCGAAAAGGATCTGGACAGCTTCCGCCAAGAGGTCTCCCGCGGTGAGGGCGAGGGCCTGCCCTCCTACCCGCACCCGCGCCTGATGCCATGGTTCTGGGAATTCCCCACCGTATCCATGGGCTTGGGCCCGATTAACGCTATCTACCAGGCGCGCTTTAATAAGTACCTGGAGACCCGCGGCATCAAGGACACCTCCAATCAGCACGTATGGGCTTTCTTGGGCGATGGCGAGATGGACGAGCCAGAATCCCGCGGCCTGCTGCAGATCGCATCCCTCTACGAGCTGGATAACCTCACCTTCGTGGTCAACTGCAACCTGCAGCGCCTCGACGGCCCGGTTCGCGGCAATACCCAGATCATCCAGGAGCTGGAATCCTTCTTCCGCGGCGCCGGCTGGGAGGTCATCAAGGTTATTTGGGGCCGCGGCTGGGATAAGCTGCTGGAAAAGGACACCGAGGGTGCCCTGGTCAACGTCATGAACACCACCTCCGATGGTGACTACCAGACCTTCAAGGCGAATGATGGCGCCTATGTACGCGAGCACTTCTTCGGCCGCGATGAGCGCACGGCCAAGCTGGTAGAGGACATGTCCGATGATGAGATTTGGGCACTGCGCCGCGGCGGCCACGATTACCGCAAGGTCTACGCCGCCTACGCTCGCGCGCTGGAGAACAAGGGCACCGGCAAGCCAACCGTCATCCTGGCGCACACCATTAAGGGCTACGGCCTGGGCCATAACTTCGAGGGCCGCAACGCCACCCACCAGATGAAGAAGCTCACCCTGGATGATCTGAAACGCTTCCGCGATAAGCAGGAGATTCCGTTCTCCGATGAGGAGCTGGAGAAAGATCCGTACCTGCCGCCGTACTACCACCCGGGCAAGGATTCCCCGGAGATCAAGTACATGCTGGAGCGTCGTAAAGAGCTCGGCGGCTTCCTGCCGGAGCGCCGTGAGGACTTCACCCCGCTTGAGGCACCTGCGCTGGATAAGCTGCGCTCCGTGCGCAAGGGCTCCGGCAAGCAGGAAGTAGCTACCACCATGGCCTTGGTGCGCACCTTTAAGGAGATCATGCGCAACAAGGAGCTGGGCAAGCGCGTCGTGCCGATCATTCCGGACGAGGCCCGCACCTTCGGCATGGACTCCTGGTTCCCCACCATGAAGATCTGGAACCCACGCGGCCAGAACTACGTCCCGGTTGACCATGACCTGATGCTCTCCTACCGCGAGGCCACCGACGGCCAAATCATGCACGAGGGCATTTCTGAGGCCGGCGCCGCTGCCTCCTTCACCGCGGCAGCAACGTCCTACGCCACCCAGGGCGAGGCCATGATTCCGCTGTACATCTTCTACTCGATGTTTGGCTTCCAGCGCACCGGCGATGCCTTCTGGGCAGCTGGTGACCAGATGGGCCGCGGCTTCATTATTGGCGCTACCGCCGGCCGCACCACCCTGACCGGTGAGGGCCTGCAGCACATGGACGGCCACTCCCCTGTCCTGGCCGCTACCAACCCGGCTGTAGTTTCCTATGACCCGGCCTTTGGCTATGAGGTTGCCCACTTGGTCACCCGCGGTATTGAGCGCATGTACGGCGAGGACAACGAGGCCGTCATGTACTACCTCACCGTCTACAACGAGCCGGTGCACCAGCCGGCCGAGCCGGAGGATCTGGACGTGGAGGGCCTGCACAAGGGCATCTACCACTTCAACACCGCTGAGGGCGGCTCTATTGCTGCCAATATCTTGGCTTCCGGCGTGGGCGTGCACGAGGCGCTGCGCGCGCAGCAGCTGCTTGCCGACGACTTCGATGTCAAGGCCTCCATCTTCTCCGTCACCTCCTGGAACGAGCTGGCCCGCGACGGTGCCCGCCGCAACAAGGAGGCCCTGCGCAAGGGTGAGGAGCCGACCGAGGCATTTGCTACCTCCCAGCTCAAGGGCTACGAGGGTCCGTTCGTTGGCGTCTCTGACTTCACCACTGAGCTGCAGGAGCAGATCCGCCCATACGTCCCAGGTACCTACATCACCTTGGGTGCGGATGGCTTCGGCTTCTCCGATACTCGCGAAGGCGCACGCCGCTACTTCAACATCGATGCCGAGTCGATCGTCGTCGCCGTACTCGACGGCCTGGCTCGCGAGGGCAAGATTGAGCGCTCCGTTGTGGAGAAGGCAGCCAAGGATCTCAAGCTGGATGATCCGACCGCTACCACCCACATCGAGGACTAACCCCCGCAGTGGTGCGGGCTAGACCCGCACCACTGCGTTGCAAGTAAGGCGCCGCCGGCTTCCCGCCGCGGCGCCTTTTGCGTGCCTTAGGAAGTGCTCTGGGGCTGGCCAGCTTAAATCGCGTCGAGGACGCGGCCGAGGGCCGTGGAGATAGCCTCAGGATCTTCGAGAATCACCATGTGCCCTGAGCCTTCTACCGTCTGCAGGCTCGCGGCGGGCCAATTCTCACACAGGACTTCGGATTGCGACCGCGGGGTGACAATATCGGCGGTGCCCACTACTACCTCGCCGTGGAGTTTCGCTAGCCTTTCGGCGGCGCCGTACTCAGCGTGTTGCAGAAGATCGTCGAAGAAACCGGAGTAGGAGGCCAAGGGGGTATCGAGAAGCATGGCAACGTGAAACTGCAACTTCTCCATTTGAGGAAAGCCGGCCAAGGTCACGGCAAAAAGCGGGGCGATAAAGCGAGCAACTTCAAAGCGGGCGTTATCGACGCGACCTGGCAGGCGCAGGCACAGGCGGTAGAGCGCGTGCAGGGACTTGGATTGCAAAATCTGGGCCACGCCCTTGGCCGCAAAGCGGCGCATAGAGGTAGAAATCAGCAACGCGCCCTTGATACGCCCATAAACCTCGGTCGGCGCACGGCGGATAAGATTCAAGGCAACCATGCCTCCCAGGGAATGGCCCACGATGACCAAGTTGCCGCGGGGAGCGCGCTCGCGGATGACGGCTAGGACGTCGTCGGCAGCCGCGTCAACGGTGCACTCTTCCGGGTCGACCGTGGAGGACTGCCCATGCCCGCGCAGGTCCACCAAGAGTGCGCGCGCATTGCGGCCACGCAGGTAATTGGCCTGGTCATAATAGGCTTCTGAGGACAGGCAATAGCCGTGGATGAAGACCACCGTCACCGGGGCGTCCTCCTGGCCAACTTCATACCAGGCAATGTCTAGGCCATCGTGGTCCACGGTGCCGGACGCGCTGATGTGGGTAAGCCCCGGCTCGGTAGAGGGATCATGCAATCCGCCATAGAGCTTTTCTAGCTCGGCGCGGTGCGAGGGGCGCAGGCGCTTGAGCCAACTACGCGCCACAACGGAAGAACGTTTTCTCAATGCCATAACGCAATCAATACTAGACTGGTGGGCATGGCAAACGACCTCAGTGCCCAATTGCAGGCAAAATTCAATGCAAGTGCGCCGGACAAGGAGCCGGAGCGAGATACTCTCGGCCAGCTCATCGCACTCATCCACAAGGTCACCGGGACCGAGGAAGACTTGGGCCGCGAGACCCGCCTGAAGGATATCGGGGTAGAGTCGCTTGATCTGGTGGAGCTCACCGTGCGCGCGGAAGAGACCTTCCAGGTGCGCTTTTCTGAGGAAACGATGCTCAACTGCGAAACCATCGGCGATATCGCCGAGTATGTGGAGGATCACCAATGATTTCTTATCTATCAGACATGGACGGCGTGCTCATCAAAGAAGGTGAGATGATCCCTGGCGCCGATAAATTTATCCAGGCACTCAAAGACAATGACATCGAGTACATGGTGTTGACCAATAACTCCATGTCAACCCCGCGGGACCTATCTGCACGCCTGCGCAATACCGGCCTGGATATCCCTGCAGAGCGCATCTGGACCTCCGCTACCGCTACCGCGAACTTCCTTTCCAGCCAGGTAAGCTCCAGCAAGGCCTACGTAGTGGGCGAATCCGGCCTGACCACCGCCATGCACGAGGCGGGCTGGATCCTCACCAACGATGACCCGGACTTCGTTGTACTTGGCGAGACCCGCACTTACTCCTTTGAGGCGATTACCACCGCCATTAACCTCATCCGCGATGGTGCGCGTTTTATTGCCACCAACCCGGATGTCACCGGCCCCGCCCCCACGGGCGTGCTTCCGGCTACCGGCGCCGTAGCTGCGCTCATTACCGCCGCCACCAACCGCGAGCCTTATTACGTGGGCAAGCCAAATCCGGTCATGATGCGTTCTGCGCTGAATACTATCGGCGCCCACTCGGAGCACACGGTTATGATTGGTGACCGCATGGATACAGACGTGAAGGCGGGCCTTGAAGCCGGTATGCGCACGGTGCTGGTGCGCTCCGGCATTTCCGATGACCACGAGATTTCTCGCTACCCGTACCGCCCGTCAGCCGTGCTGAAGTCCGTGGCAGAGCTGCCAGACAAGATCCTGGATCCTTTCGCAGAGGCGGAATAGTCCATAGCCGAGCGCACCACCCGGCGGCAGAAAAAAGGGGTTGGCCAGCAACAGCTGGTCCAACCCCTTTCGTGCCTTCTACGGCAGGCGCACGGCAGCACTAAAGCCGTGGCGCTGCGCGAGGTAGCGCACGACGCAATCAAGCGCGTCCAGCTCCTCGCGGGTGCCAGTAAGCACCTGGTGGCAGCCGATACCGCTGCCCGCGTTGGCGCAGGCGCTGCCGCCTTGGGCAAGCGCCGCTACGGAAAGCCCATCCCGGAACCAACGAGTGCACCACTGAGCGGTCAGTGGGTCATCGCCCGGAATGATAAATTCCGACTCGGTACGGATGCACCGATCCATGGCGTGTTCAATCTCCGAGCGCAGCTTGCGCGGCATCCCGGAAATCTTGAGCACACCGGTGACCACGGTGGCGCCACCGTTGACGGAGGGCCACGTGGAGGTGGAGGCCGGCTGTTCAACCGGCGCGGGGTTAACGCACGTATTCATAGCCGATTCTCCCTCGACATAGATCACCACCGCACGAGGCCTGCCGGCCCGGCGCGATGCAAGACGAGCTTCGTCTTCCCCAACGAACTGTCTGATGCGTCTGCTCACAATTTTCCTTCGTCACACCCCTCCCTACAACCCTCAACTTTCACTTCAACCCCCATTCGCTAAACCTCAACCCTAGGTACAGACTGGGGCTAAAGTTGCAGGTGAAACCAATGTTACAAATGTGAAATTCGGAGTTCGTTGAGAAATTTCAGACCCTCCTTGACGGCAGGTGACAGAAGCCCTGCTCACGCACCGGAAAGCGCAACTAGGCTCTCACGCAACAGCCGCCCATGCGCTCATGCCAGTTTCCCGCGCAGGATGGCCCCCTTTCGCACGAAATTCCCCGACTCCTCCCCGCCCCCACGGGGGAGCCTTCCACCGCGCCACTTCCCCCAGTGGAAGGCGCTCGCTCCGCCACAGCTGGCAGATTACAAAGAGTTCCAGATGGCGGTGTTTGTATCGTGCCAGAGGGGCTTGCACCACTCGCCAAAGTCGCGGTTTGTGAGCGCAACCATGGCATAGTCGCCGGCGACCCAGAGGTAGGTGCCGGACATGCCGAAGTGACCGACGGCGTCGGCAGGCAAGGAGCCCATCCAGTGTTCCTTATCGCCGCGGATTTCAAAGCCCAGGCCCCAGGTGCAGTCTTTGAAGCTGCCGTAGCCCGGAACAATGCCGCGCAATCCATTGAAGTGAACGCGGCGCATGTCGGCCACGGTGGAGGGGTGCAGGAGTTGTGGGTCCTGAACTTCCGCGACAAAGGCCGCGAGGTCCTCCACTGTGGAAACCAAACCGTGCCCGGCCGAGCCTTCGAGCCGGGTGGACTTCATGCCCAGCGGGGTCAATATGCCTTCACGCAGGTACTCGGCAAAGTCCATGCCCGTAGCTTCGGCCACGGTATCCGCGGCCCACTCATAACCGGCCGAGGAATAGATGCGGCGCTCGCCCACTGGCTTCTGCGGCTCTCGGGAGTCAAAGCAAATGCCAGAGGCGTGGGCAAGCAGGTGCTCGAGAGTGGAGCCCTCCGGACCAGCCGGCTGCTTCAATTCCACCGCGCCTTCTTCCGCGGCCAGCATCACACCGTAGGCCGCAACCAGCTTGGTCACTGATGCCACCGGAAACTCGCGAGCAGTATCCCCCACCGTTTCTGTCACCTCACCTTGGTGTAGTAAGGCTCCGGCCACCGTATCCGCGGGCCACTGGCTAATTTGGCTAAATTCACTCATACCCTCTAGCCTACTGAGCCGCATTCGGAAGGACTGGACCGCTTTGGGCGCGCCTTCTCGAGCCGGTCACTCCTTTGGCCTACTGGGCCTGCGTACGCCTTGGGTGCACGAATCCCACATACCTTAGGTCTACTGGGTCCCGCACACCTTAGGTCCAAGGTGATCGGGCCGATCTGAGCGAATGAACCCCTCAATTCAGCCCTAAAGACCTCAAATCAGCCCGATCAGACTGGACCTAAGCCACAGAAGCCGGCGAAAGCCCCTTGAAACCGCCCAGCCGCCAGACGCGTCAGGCCCACAGGCGGCCGGCCAAGTAAACCACCGGTTAAAACAACAAGAACATTTTATGGAATCGGGCAGGAAACGGTTGCACACCCATTAGACATGAGAAAACTTTCAACCATGTCTAATGATTCTAAGAACACGGGCAGCGCAGTCAATCGCCGCCGCTTCCTGCAGACCACCGGCACCGCCGGTGCCGCTATCGCTTTGTCCACTGCCGCCGCGAATACCGCCAATGCCCAAAGCAGCCTCTCCCCGCGCGTGGAGCAGCACATGGTGGAGCCCAAGCTGGGCGAGCGACCCTTCCTCCACGGAGTTGCCTCGGGTGACCCGATTCCGGATTCGGTCATCCTGTGGACCCGCGTGACCCCGGAGGCCGATGCCATGCCGGGCTCCGGGCTGGGCGAGGCCACCCGGGTGGAGTGGGAAATTGCCAAGGATGAGGGCTTTGGGGACGTCGTCAAGCGGGGCGAAGTGACCACCGACGCCAGTAAGGACCACACCGTGCATGTGGACCCGCACGGCTTGGAGCCGGAGACCGTGTATTTCTTCCGCTTTAAGGCGCAGGATAAGTACTCGCCCATTGGTCGCACCAAGACCGCCCCGGCGCTGAGCGCCTCCCCGGAGGAGCTGACCTTTGGCGTGGCTAGCTGCGCCAATTGGGAGTCCGGCTTCTTCAACACCTATGGCGATATTGCCCAGCGCGGCCGCGCTGACCAGCTGGATTATATGATCTTCTTGGGCGACTATATCTACGAGTATCCGCAGCGCGAATACGCCGGCTATGGCCCGGTGCGCCTGCACCACCCTGCGCACGAGATTATCTCGCTGGAGGATTACCGCATCCGCTTCGGCCGCTACCGCACCGATGAGAACCTGCAGGCCGCACACGGTGCGCTGCCGTGGGTTGTGGTGTGGGATGACCATGAGGTGGCCAACGATAACTGGCGCGAGGGCGCCGAGAACCACACCGAAGGCAAGGAGGGCGCCTTCCTAGACCGCCGCAAGGCCGCCATGCAGGCCTACTTCGAATGGATGCCGGTGCGCGCGACCAACCCGTCGGAGCAGGGCCACCTCTACCGCAGCCTGACCTTCGGCGACCTGGTGGAGCTGACCATGATGGACCTGCGTACCTACCGCGATGAGCAGGTGCGCTTTGGCCCGCGCAAGATGGCCGCCGAAGGCCGCACGATGCTCGGCTCCGAGCAGTACAACTGGCTGCTCAATAAGATTGAGACCTCTTCTGCCAAGTGGAATATGCTGGGCAATTCCGTCATGTTCTCCCCCATGAACCTGGCTACCCTGCAACAAGATGACAAGACAAAGCCGGTTTCTTCCTCGCTGTCTTCCAATATCACCGGCATTCCGGTCAATGGCGACCAGTGGGATGGCTACTCGGCGGAGCGCCGCTTGCTTATCGACGCCCTCTCTAAGCACGACTCCCACGCCCTCTTTGTCACCGGCGATATCCACTCCGAGTGGGCGCACAATATCAGCAAGGATGGCCGCGTTTTCGGCGCCGAGATGGTCTGCTCCTCCGTGTCTGCGCCGAACGTGAACGAGCAGCTGAAACTTCCGGAAGGCAATGAGCTTTCCAAGCTGGCCGAGCGCTACCTGCTAGGTGCCAACCCGCACACCCGCCACGTGGATCTGGACCACCACGGCTACAGCTATGTCACCGTGCGCCCGGATTCGGCGGAAATGCACTGGTTGCGCGTGGATAACCTGCTCACCGCCAAGTCCCCGGTGCGCGAGGCCGTGACCATGACCTGGCGCCCGGGTGAGGGCTACACCACGTAGTTGTAAGTTCTGTCACATGACAGGTACTCGGTGTTAACGAACGAGTAGTACACCTTCGATAGTCATAGTGAAATACCCTCTCTCTGGGGAATTTCACTACCTATCACTCGCCCGCCTTTCGGGCCCCCTTTGGTGCCGCGGATTCTTCCCTAGTCCGCGGCATACTCATAGTCGATGTAGCCGCGCTCGCCGCCCAGGTAGAACGTATCCTGGTCCGGCTCGTTGAGCTCGAGGCCCTCGCGCCAGCGGCGCACTAGGTCCGGGTTGGCGATGAGCTGGCGACCCACCACTGCGGCGTCCACGTAATCCAGCTCGATTTCGCGCTGGGCATCTTCTTTAGAAGTCACCGTGGGGAAGCCATCATTCATCAGCACCTTGGTCACGCCATTTGCGCGGGCCTTTTGCGCCAGTGTGGCGATAAGCTCGCTTTCCGGCTCGCTGTGTAGCAGGGACACATAAGCCAGGTTCAGCGGTGCCAGGGCATCGAGCAGACCACCGTAGGTGGCCAGCATATCGTCCTGGTCATCTTCAATAACACCCTGCACATTGTGCGCCGGGGAGAATCGCACGCCCACGCGGTCGGCGCCGATTTCCTCCGCCACGGCGCGGATGACCATTTCCGGCAGGCGCCAGCGATTTTCCGGGCTGCCGCCGAATTCATCCTCACGTTTATTGGACGAAGCCGCCATAAACTCATGCAGCAGGTAGCCATTCGCGTTGTGGATTTCCACGCCGTCGACGCCGGCGTCAATAGCCCGGCGTGCGCCCTGGCGGAATTCCTCCACGATGCGCGGCAGCTCTTCCTTCTTCAGCTCGCGCGGCACCGGCGCATCCATCTTTCCAGCGAAGCCACGCACGGTTCCGCCCCAGTCGAAGGCGCTCGGCGCCTCCGGGGCCGCACCGTCAATCAGGTCCGGGTGGCTAGTGCGGCCACCGTGCATGATCTGCATGAACAGGGTGCCGCCTTCCTCGTGCACGCGGTCTGCGACGGCGCGCCAGCCTTCTGCCTGCTCCTCGGTGGCAATGCCTGCCTGCCCTGGGAACGCACGGTTGGTCCATGCCGGGAAGGTTCCCTCCGTGACCACCAACCCGGCCGTGGCACGCTGCGAGTAGTACTTCTGGTGCAGCTCGGTAGGGACACCGCTTTCGCCTGCACGCTGGCGGGTCAGCGCCGCCATGGTCACGCGATTGTCTAACGTGTATCGGCCGAGTTCCAGTGGTTCGAAAAGTGAAGTCATGCTCAGTGCAACACGCGGCCGAAGCGCACTATTTCATCTTTGCCACACAAAATCATTCCTGCACGTCAATGGCGATGACATGAGCGTTTATGCCGGCTTTGCCAACCACAATAGGAAGCAGTGGTCGAGATAGAGGGCACGGCCTACTAACGCGGCTCAACCAGAATCTCTGTGCCCGTACTACCGGCGGTTCCCGAAACTTGGGCGCCGTCGCCAGCATCGCCTCCCGCAGCGGGCGCAGTGCCGGCGCCGGTCCCGTTCCCGGAATCTGTCCCCGCGTTGTCTGCACCGGTGGCTGCGCTCTGGGCCGGGGAGCCATTACCAGTAGCGCCCGGTCCCTGCCTGTCACCGGCAGGCGTATCAGTCGTGCCAGCGTCATTAGTGCCCTGTGGGTTGGTGGCCTCAGAAGGAGCCGCGCCCTCCTCACTCGGCTCGCTCTGTGTGCCGGATTCGGTGGTTTCAGGGATGGGTTCGGTTGAGGGGGCTTCGGCAGGCTGCGAGGAGGAGGTTTCCTTGCCGCTATTGCGCCAATGCTCGGGCGAGAGCCAGCCAGCGTCGGCATCGTCCGGGTTGCTCGAGGCCAGGGTCAAAGCACCGACAACAAGAAGCGCGAGGATAAGGCCCGTGGTAGATGCGCGGACTCGGCCACCAAAGGTGGCGATCTTTTGAAACTTGCTATTGGTCTCCACGCCACGCCAGATGCCCTGGGAGGGCTCTGATTCTTGGTCATCCGCATCAAGCAGTGCGGGTTTTCCAGGGCCATCGCTATCCGGGCCATCCACCTCAGCGCCCTCGGTGTCGGCACTGCGCTCCACCCTCGTCTCTGGGTGGGAGCCCTCCCCTGCGGTGGAAGCATCCTTGACGGATTCCTGAGCCGCGGTAATTCCCTGCGATGACGTCAGCGGGCGCTGCAGTTCATCGAGATCGGCCACGTTGTAGTGGTCCCAGAATTCCGACAACAACGCGGAGCGGATGGCACGCTCCACCGCCCACTGGCGGGCCGGGTTAACGGTGACCAGCACGCGGTAGGTCACGTGCCAGGATTGGCCGGCAGCCTGCGGGGCAACCAACTGGGTGGCTGGCAGCACCTCCAGCTCGCCATTGACATCCACGGCGATGGACGGCTCTCGAATCGCCTGCTCGGAAATGGTGCGCACGCGGCGGGTAATTTCTGGCAGGGTCTCGCCCTCTTGCACCGGCACGTCAAAGTTGACCACGGCGCGCGACCATTCCTGGGAATAGTTGGTCACCGCGCCGGCCGAGCTATTGGGCACGGTGACGAGCTCGCCAGTGGGAGTGCGCACCTTGGTGGTGCGCAAGGTCAGCATCACCACGGTGCCTTCCACATCGGTCACGCCATCAAAGCTGACGTAATCGCCCACACCAAATTGTTTTTCCGAAAGGATGAAAAAGCCAGAGAGAAAATCCGCGATGATGGACTGGGCACCAAAGCCGACGGCGGCCGAAACTATCGTCGCCGGCACCGCCGCGCCTACCGCGGGTACACCGATATTGGTCAGCGCGGCCCAAATGATAAGGAAGTACGCGATGGCCTGCACGATGTAGACCAGCGCACCGGTCAGCGCTAGACGGGCCTTGGTGGCTTCTTCCTCTTCATCGAGGCGGCGCTCCATAATGCGGATCGCCAGCCTACCGATGCGCGGTATCAAAATACCGATCAGCAGCAGCGCGATAAGCGGTAAGCCGTGGTCGACGAAGAGGCTCCACAGCTCGTAGAAGTAATACTTCAGATTCATGTCTCTAAAATAGGGCGCGCGCCTGAAAACTGGGTGCCAGTTTGCTGCCAGCAACCGAGCAAACACTCCCCCTAGCACAGTCACTACTCCCCTATGCCCTGCACATACTCCAGCATCGTCTGCCTTGTTTGTCTACTGTGCGGGGCATGAAGAAATCATTCCTTATTCCCTTCTTCGCCCTAGCTCTTTTTGCCACCGGTTGCGGCGGCAGCGACGAAACCGCCACCACCATTTCCACGGTCAAAGAAACCGTTACGGAAACGGCCTCCGAGACGAGCTCTACAGAATCCAGCACCGAGGAAACACACCCAGAAGCGACCACGGAAGTAGCAACCACCGAGGCCGCGCAGCAGGCCGAACCGCAAACCGAAAATCAGGAAGCCGTGCAACAGGCTACCGAAAACCAGCAGCAGGAAAACACCGCGCAGTACCAATGCGCGGACGGCACCTGGGTGGAGTTTGCCGCGTTATGCAAGGAATCAAACGCTCAACCGCCAGTACAAGCGCCCAATGGGCTGAGTGCAGAGTGTCCGGCCTACCTGTGCGGCTACGGCAACGATGCCAATGGCAACCGGAATAAGAGCTCCGGAGAAATCCAGACCCAATATGGCTGCGAGCAAGGCTATATCACGGACCCGCAGCTTTGCGGTGCGGTTGGGCGCTAAGCCTATCTCCTAGTCGCGGGAGTCATAGCGCTTCATGAGGCGATCAATGAGTTCATCAGTAAGCTTGTCATCTTCCAAAATGGCATCAAGGAGGCGTTGAGATTCCTCGTGGGAGGCCTGTTCCTCCTCGTTGTAGGAATCACCGGTGAGGTCCACGCCGAAGTCCGTGTCATCGCCTTCTGCTACCACTGCGCTGAGCTGATCCACATCGGATTCGAAGGACTCCATAAACTCGCTAGCCTCCGCAGCAGCCTCCTTGCGGCGCTTGCCGGAGCGCACTTCCTTTTCAATGCGGCGCTGCAGCGCGGCCTCCATCTGGCGGTGGCGCCAAGAACGTAGGCGGTGAGGTTCTAGGCGGCGGCCAACCGCACGGCTTTTATTTTCGGCTTTCTTGGCCAACACTTTAACCTGTGCGGCGGTGTCATTAATAGGAGCCCAATCTTGGTAGGCCGGCACCCGCCAACCAGCCCAAATGCCCAGCAGCGCCAAGAAGATAGAAACTAACGGCCCGATGATCATGCCCACCGCCATCATGTCGAAGTGGTGGCCCACCAAGACGATGACAGCACAAGCAACAGCCGGGATAACCGTCGGCTGGTTATCACCAAATACGCTCGGCTCGCGCCCCATCACGATGTCACGAATCATCGATCCGCCCGTGGCAGTAAACACGCCCATCATGATGCATGGAATAAGCGGCAGGCCGTAGGTAATGGCCTTCACCGCGCCGGTGGCGGCCCACAGGCCGGAAACGACGGCGTCGCCATGCGCCTGCAGATAATCCCAGGTCTTGCCTTTGAAATAAACAAAGCGAGCGATCAGCGCACCGGTAAAAGCCAAGTAGAGGTATTCCGGCTGGCTCATTGCCGCAACGGTGCCGCGGTTAATGAGTACATCGCGCACCATACCGCCGCCCAGGGAAGAAAACATCGCAATGAAAAAGAAGCCGATGATATCGTAGCCGCGCTTGCGCGCCATAGTGCCACCGATAATTCCCATCAGCAGCACACCACTGATATCGGACCAGCGGTAGAGAGATTCAATGAGCGGATCTACTTCAACCATATGGTTATTAGACTTCACCGCCCGCGCTTGCGCAATCAGCACACCCAAATGCGCAGCGCGGCTATACTAAATGTTTTTGTCTCCCTATCTCTACGCATTATGAAAAAGTATCTCCCCTTGCTCTCCATTGCTGTGCTTAGCGCTTGTTCCTCCCAGCCCGAGGCAGACGAGCCTAGCTTTGCCGACCCTGCTGCGCACAGCAGCGAGGATGAGCAAGCCTCGCTTGCCGACGCCCCAGAAGGCGACCCCGACCCCGACCTTGCCCAACAAATTGGCGGCGACTGCGGCGTTCGCGACTACGCGCTTATCACCGCCCAGGATGACACCAACTGCGCCTTTGCCATGGAAATTTATAAGCGTGCAATGAAGGCGACCTACCAGTTAGAGGCCACCGATCCCTCCGTTACCCCAGCGCGGTAAAGCGATATTACCGCCAAGGCCCCAGTTTCTGGCGACAAGCACGATCTGCATTGCATCATCTCCACTAACCACAAGAATCTCTCCTGCCTTGCAGACGATTCCGCGATTGGTGCTCGGCTCGAAATCACCGTCCAGCCGGGTTTTGCAGACCGCGTGCACACCAAAGATTAAAGGCGCCGGCACTACTTGCCGACGCCTCCCATTAACAGTGGGGCCAGCGGGGCTCGAACCCGCGACCAACGGATTATGAGTCCGTAGCTCTAACCGACTGAGCTATAGCCCCACACAGATTGCACCGCCCGCCAGGGCGATTCTCTGCCCTCAAAAGATTAGTCAAAGAGCGGCCAAAGACCAATTTGCCCCCCTACCCTTTTGAGTATTTGTACGCTTCCTACCCCCTGAGGGTAGAAGTTAATTATGCGCAAACTACTCTCTTCTCTCATCCTCGTCTCTGCACTCACGCTTACTTCCTGCTCAAATAGCGGAAGTGACAACCCAAAGGCAAACGACTCCAATAATTCCACGGCCGGTGCACAGGCCGATGCGAAGTCCGCAATTGGAACGTGGAAACAAGAGGACAGCGCTTCTGAAGATGGCTGGATGGAGGCCAGCATCACCGATG
This sequence comes from Corynebacterium sp. S5S1, assembly GCF_001913985.1. Lineage (NCBI taxonomy): Bacteria > Bacillati > Actinomycetota > Actinomycetes > Mycobacteriales > Corynebacteriaceae > Corynebacterium > Corynebacterium sp. S5S1. The sequence continues at coordinate 25,777 of NZ_MKXT01000010.1, read as the reverse complement.
ACGTCATCACCATCGAATGGGTCATGGACAACGGCGAAAATCGCATGATCTACTGGATCGGTACCTTTGACGCTCAAGCCGCTGCATCCGGTGAAACCGTTTCCTCAAACCGCGATACCGTTGCCACCGCCTCTAAGTGGATGGCCGCTTCGTCCGATAAGAAAGACTTCTCTATCGATGACGACTCCTTAACTTTCAAGGTCGCGATTGAAGATAAAGAATTCACCACACACATGAAGAAGGTGAAGGATGATCCGACAACCGTAAAAGAGCTAAAGAGCACAGATTTTAGCCAAACCTTTAAAGACGGAGTTCTGGATGTTCCAGCCGCCAAGTTCGAAATTACCGATCACCGTGTTGTTAAACCTGGTGAGCCCGGCAACGAAATAGGTGAAAAGCCACTTCTCGTCTTTAACTATGACGTAACGAATAAAACGGATGAGACCCTAACCACCACTGACTTCGTCGTGTACTTCACCGCCATCCAAGACAATGATCCGAATAAGGTAAACGAGCTCGACCTCGGTTCCTATATTGATCCTGAAACTTCCGATACTCAGCTTGAACAGATTAAAAAGGGAGGCACTGTCGCCGGCACAATAGCCTACGAGCTCGATGATTTAACTACACCTGTGGACCTTGTCGCGACTAAGTCCTTCAGCCAAGACGAAATCGGCCGCCAAACTTTCGAGCTCGAATAGCCGTCCACCAAAGTGTCAGCAAAGCTCCGGCTCTATCTAAGTGCAAAGCGAAGCCAGCTGCATTGCAATGCCACGCATGAACCGGACCTGCTTCTCACTGACGTGGGACCCCCACCGGGGGATACCGTCATGTGATGTGTCTCGCGCTCATCCCCGCTTACGCGGGGAGCACGAGGGTCTGGTGGCCTGGTGCCCGTGGGGAGGCGGCTCATCCCCGCTTACGCGGGGAGCACACCAACTCATCTCGCCGCGCCGCACGCTTCTCGGGTTCATCCCCGCTTACGCGGGGAGCACGCGTCTTGGCGTCTCCTGCGGTACTAGCTCCGGGGCTCATCCCCGCTTACGCGGGGAGCACCTTCGGACGCAATCGAAGCGCTAGGCGCGATGCGGCTCATCCCCGCTTACGCGGGGAGCACGTTTTAGGGAATCTTCAAGCACCCACAGGTATGGGCTCGTCCCCGCTTACGCGGGGAGCACTAACTGAATTTAGTGAGGTGTGAGCGTGGCCGAGGCTCATCCCCGCTTACGCGGGGAGCACCAGGGGTGGTTTTCTGGCAGTTCGATGTAGCCGGGCTCATCCCCGCTTACGCGGGGAGCACGGTCTTATCGGATTGTGCGTTCGGCTAGTGAGGGGCTCATCCCCGCTTACGCGGGGAGCACGCTGCGGCGGCGAGGTTCATGTCTGCGGGCCGGGGCTCATCCCCGCTTACGCGGGGAGCACTTTTGAAGTTGGGTTAGCCGGGGGGCTTCCGGGGCTCATCCCCGCTTACGCGGGGAGCACCAGCGGGACGATTTAGCCCGCAAGGTTGAGGACGGCTCATCCCCGCTTACGCGGGGAGCACGCCAATAATCACCTCACTGCCCACAGTGACCGCGGGCTCATCCCCGCTTACGCGGGGAGCACGAGATAGAAACCCGAGGCCCCGAGTGGGAATCCGGCTCATCCCCGCTTACGCGGGGAGCACGTGACCGTGTACGCGCAGGCCAGCAGATAGGAGGGCTCATCCCCGCTTACGCGGGGAGCACACGTAGCCAACCGCACGTGGTGGGTACGTGGTGGGCTCATCCCCGCTTACGCGGGGAGCACAAATGATCTCCATGCCTAGCTCCCTGCGATGAGGGCTCATCCCCGCTTACGCGGGGAGCACGGGGATGACGGCTACGGCGCGCTAGGCACACTGGGCTCATCCCCGCTTACGCGGGGAGCACAAGTTTCTGCCGCCACTTTGTCCGCCTGGCGACGGCTCATCCCCGCTTACGCGGGGAGCACACTTACTGAGCAGGAATGATACGAGCCTAAAGGTCATTTTACATACGGCTTCGGGTGGGAGGTCGAAAGCCCATCTAATCGAATACGCTAACTTCCTCCTTTCTGCCGGTTGTACATTTTGCGGGCTCGGCGCGCTTTCGACCAACCTGTCCGACGCTTCATTTGTTTAGGTTTATGTGGGCGCATCATTAACGTGACGCCATCGAAATCGGTGGGTTCCCAGTGATGCCGATGAGTTCGAAACTCCATGCCTTGCTCATTAGCGGCGGGATACACCAATAAGGCACGACCGTCTTTACAAAGATCCACGGTTCTCTCCCAGAGCAATTCCCGTACTCGCGCGGTAGGGCGTCCCACAAATGTTCCAGGGGTCAGCTCAATGAGCCACTTGCTGAGATCACCTCGCAGGCCTGCTGGGCAGGCTGTAACGACCAGCACCATCATGACAACGACTCCTCTTCTGCCCAATTCACCCCGGAGGCAATAACTTCAAGCTCACTCCACAACATGAGTTCGGCATCGCTAACTAGAAGTTCATCAGGGACGTCGAAAAGGGCCTTAAGGTCGCGCACCATCCGGGGCATCAAGCGACGAGATACCACCTGATCGCGAATCCGGCGGCGCACCTCAATGGAAGGACTTCCCTGCTGTGCTGCCACGGCATCGAATGCTGCTGGAATAGAAATCTCCGCTTTGTACAGGTCGGCAACATCATAGACAAAGGAGCGATCGGTGCCAGTATGAACAACGCCCAACGCCGGAACGAAACCCCGTGCTGCGATTACGGCATGTGCGACGCCATACAAAGCAGCGCTTCCTGCCGTAAGTGCCTGGTTGATGGGGTCCGAGGAATCGAAATCATTGGGGTCATAAGATCGACGATTCCAATACACACCTGTGCGCTCCGCTTCGGCGGCGTAAATCCGCTTCATACGCGCCCCTTCGCGGCCGCGCAACTGCGACATCGTCAACCGAGAGACATCTTCGCCCGGAAACCGCAGTGCATACATGCGGCGAGCACAGTCCAACCGCTTGCGTTGGTTACTGATAACCTGCGCATGGATTTCAGTCATACGGGAAGACTTGGCCGGCGGGCGACCATGGGCGTAATAGCGAACCCCGCGCTCACCTACCCAAAGGGTGGTCACACCGGCGTCGCCAAGCAGGGCCATAGCAGCGTAGGTGATCTTCGTGCCAGGACCGAGCAATAAAGCAGCCACCTGGGTAGCAGGCGCATAAGCTACCCCACGTTGATCGGTGATGGTAAGGGAATTCCCATCCCTATTGACCACGCACCGCTCAGCGTAAAGGAAGCTTATCCGGTCCGATATCCGCGCTAAAGCTTGGCGCGTAATGGGGACTTCACTTGGTGTGGACATTATGCACCTGCCGGCCGGGCCAAGGTCAATAGACCACAGCCATAACCACGAGCCCTACCAATGCCATTGACTAAAGTCCCGCGCAGTGCGTCTGGATTACTGACCTCCAAGGTTCCGCGGTAGCGTGCAGTAGCGATGTGCACGCGACGGCGGCTATCGCCTTTACGGAAATCCAAGGATTTTCGCTCCACGATGGTGGTCTGCTCATGTACGAACCAGCGGTCACGTTCGGCATCACTAGCCTCATCTTGAGCGCGCGGGGCGAGCTTGAATCCGGCCTGTTCAGAACGCTGGTACAGCCAGCCCAATTGGTGATCTACTGAAACGTGCGCCTTAACTTTGCCTCGCTTTCCACCATTAGACTGCGAGTATGTGGGATTGGCCAAGAGCTCAAAATGCCACCTCTGCCCTTGAGTCAGAGAACTCAAGAGGCGGTCATACTCGACTGATTGCGCAGGCCTTGTATCCCACCCTGCCTGCTCAGCTATCACGCTACCAGTCGGCTTTTCAGGCCCAACGACATAGAGCGCATGGTGGTGAGCACTTTCGTCAAGGCGCCACAATATGCGACCAGAAGACTGGTCTACGTCGGGCGGGAAAGAAGCCGCCACAGCCGCATGCATAGCCTGCGGGTTAGTCAAAAGCTTCCGTCCTTGGCGACGACGCGGGTTAATCAAAATCTTCGTCAGCGTGCTCATACGTTCATCACCGCTTCCAGGAAGGGATCAGGGCGCCGGTTTTCCGGTTCAATCGGATTTTTCACCGAAGCGAATTCCTTTTGAACAACGGTGCGCCACGAATACTTACGATGCTCAGGGGCGAAAGAAACTGGCACATCCTGGCAGGCTATACCGGCTTCGCCGGCAAGTGAGTCGCGGTAAATGGGCAACTCTACTTCCTGCCCACACGTGCGCATATAGTCCTTCGTTGCATGCCACGTCGAGTGGTTCTGCAGTGCTTCCACCGCAGACCCATTAACCACACCGAGCACGATATTCGGCGGAGCTGGGCACGGCCGGCGGCCAAGGAAAATGGGATAGACCGGCCGTTTCAGACTCTCAGCAAAGCTTTCTAAGAGATCTTGGTCTTCGCTTTCGATAGCAGCAACAAAGGCAGCGTCGGTTAAAAAGAATCGGGTAATCAGCTTAGCTGGGCTCTTCGGGTTATTCTGCCAATCTTGGGCAGTCTGATAATCGCGAAGCAGACTACCAGATTGATCCACGCGCACTGCGAATCTCAGTCCTGCTAGATCTTCTACTCCATCGGTGCGACGCCTGCCTTCAGCTGCAGCAAGCATCCCCAGTACACCCGACTTAGAAGGAACAGTAGATGTAGCTCGCGTGGCGTAGCGAGACTCGGTTCCCCACGACTGCATCGGACCTTTAAGGAGCAATAACAACGAATATGTCATTGTCGGCTTCCTTCCTACTTCTCCAGGGCGGCAGCCAATCGATCCGCGAGCTCAGGAAGCGTTACTTCTTCCGCAAGATCCGCAAAGGCCTTACGAGCTTCAGTAACACCTACAACGAACGAGGCCTGTGGCTTGAGACCATAGTTTTCCTCAAACTCCGCCTCTTCCTTAGCCAAGGTTTCTGCACCGGCTACGCGAAGGCTCTTTCCACCCGTCGCCTCTACCGGCTCTTCAAAGGCGGTGACAAGGCTTACTGGACGGGTATCGCGTACTGCGATATAAACCAGCTCTGGCAGGGTCTGGTTGGCAAAAGTATTGATCTTGCCGGTAGGCATGGACTTGATGAACGCATCCACAAAATCAACAGCAGCTTGCTTTGCATTTTCCTCAGAATCCAGGTTCTTGCTCAAACCACTCAAGTTTACTGTGGCATAGCGGTAGAGCGTCGAAGACATCATCTGCACGGTGCCGATCATTCCGGCACCTGTCTCCTGCCCTTCTTCCGCCAAATCGTCTACTGCGGTGAAGTAATCAAACTCGGGTGCACTGGCATGAATGCCAAGGGCGTGTGCTACCTGCACGGAGGCATCAATATTGAAAGCAGCATCATCCGCGACCATACGGCCAAAGAGCGCCATATCCACCGAGTGCTCGGTATCGAGGATTTTTTGCGCATCCTTCTTACTGATTTTCTCGCCGTCTGCCTCGACGATGGCTGCTGCCGCGCGGTCGATCTGGTGGGGGCTCAAGAAAAGCAGGTACTTAGTCTGTGGGTACTGTGCTGCCTTTAGCTCTTCCAGCGTAGTCTCTTCCGACTCCTTGAGAGCCTTAAGCTTCTTGGAATCTACTTCCGTCGTTATGCCGGCGGACTTGAAAAGGCCGGCCACTGCAGCCTGAGCGCGCTCAGCATCCCACCCCTCGTGGTCTTCTACCTTAAGGGCAATTTTTTCCGGGATGCGCTTCGAACGATCTCCCACGGATTCCGCATCAACATGGGTCTCGAAGTACTTACGGATTGCGCGCTTCCACGACTGGGAAGAGACACGCTGGCGTGGTACCCCGCCATAGACGGCAGACTTTGGTGCACCGGTATCGTCACGGTTGATTAGCGATGGCGGAAGGGTGTGCAGAGCGTGGATGTCAATGATAAGAGACATGGTTTTTAAGTTCCTTTCAAAGAGGGAGGGATTAGGATTCTGACTCGTTGTGGGAGGAGACGTAAACGCCAGTGGCGAAATCGCGACCCCACCGCAGGAGGACGCCTTGGCGGCGAGCCTGTTCTTTCTGGGTTACTGTCTGGTCGCCCAAGACGCGAAGGTCATTGGCAAATTGTCCATAGTCAAACCCCAGCTTGGCGCGTCGTAGCAGCATGACCAGAGAACGAATGTGAATTATCCGGGAGGCCTCATCTTGTGCCACCATCATCGCGTCGAAACGGGGCTTGGTGGACTGGGATTGGCTTTGGGTATACAAACGCCCGCACGCTTTAGCAAAACTTTGCCCAGCGATGTGGGCATCAGTGGTTGCGCTTTGCATATGCACGCCAAACATCGTGAGGGCATGAAATGCTGCTAATTCTGCGGCGGATGGATCTCCTCCCTCTTCCAACTCCCACGCGCGCAAGGGTGGTTCCAGTAGAAGCAGAACTTCCTCCAGGGCAAGGGGGTGGTGCTCCAGTTTTACTGCTGAGTACTTACGCAATGTCGCTAGCACAGCTCGGGCGTGCGCCTGTTTAGCGTGGTTCGGCGAATGAAGAAGATCTCGTTGTAGCGTATCTGCAGTCCGAGTCACCGAGTCACGAAGCCTAGGGCCGCCGCTACGTTGCGAGCCTGTATTAGAGGTGTCTTGATTCTCATGCATGGGCCTTGCCCTCCTTCAGAGATGAATCGTTATTCCGGCTATCAGCCGGTGGTGCGGTAAGAGGCAAGTCTTTATCGAGGCGGCGAAGAAGTTGCCGATACAAAGAGCCCGCAGAAATGATTCGGCCCTTTCCTTCTTCTCCGGTATCAATTTCCCTACCAATGACCGCCTTTTGACCAGCTCCACGGAGCGATTCTCGAGCGTGCGCCAAAGCTACGCCCCTGGCACGCTTTTGCCATACTTTTTGAGATTCATCGGTAGTATCCACCGCAACGGTAGACATCCACTCGATAAACTGCGGTTCTAGCTGAGCATAGAAGCGATCTTTGGCTGCTACTCCAAACTCATAGTCATCGCCCGCGGCTACCCGCAATTGGCCAGCGAACCAGCCCATGCTGATCGCTGCCTCATAGGTCTGCTTAGCGGAGGTGCGTACAGCATTTCTCACCTTGCGGCCTGCTTCATCGTCACGAAGCACCACAACAGGCAGACCGATAGTGGAGCTAAACGTGCTGGCCACTGAAGACTCTTGTGGCCCGTACTCCATGGAGACTAGAGTGACATCGAAGACATGCTTTTCCAAGTATCCATCGGCATCTAGAGCCGCGAGGTTACTCAGGTTTTCGGGGCGTAGCGGAGCCTTATCCTTCTTTTGATCAAAGCCGGGGTCATCCTCAAGCGCAATTAGGGAATCAAGACCACGCCACATGGTTTGCGTCGAGTCGTAGGGGCGAGCGTAGTACGCTGTCACGCCCTTCTTTGACTGATTCGGACTATAACGATACGGCGTCATTGGATCGGCCAGCACGTTCTTTCCTGCATCCGGAATGCGGTCCCCGTTGGAAACTACTACTCGAGTAGCCTTGCCGTCCTCGACCACGAGACGCACTCGCCGTGCTTGCCAGGTTGCCAAGTCAGCAGCACCGCGGGGAATTGCACCGAGCTTATCGTCGGATCCAGGGCGCTGCGCTGCCGTATCGGGTTCACGCTCCCACACCGGCCTATCGCCTTCGATGGGGTTTGAATCCTGCTTGGTGGTGACAACATACTGGGAAGTGTTAAGCAGCAACGTCTCTAATAATCCACCCGTCCCAAGAACGAGTGTTCCGCCCGTTCGGCCGGTCCATCCGGTACCGATGGGATAGCCCTTACCACCTTTGACGCGTGGATCGCCCTCCGCGCCGGTCTTAATACCGGAATAGTCATAGGCTTGCAGGTGGATAAGCCACCGAGCAGCCTCAGCTAAAGACAAGCTTTGGCGGCCGTCCCCGGTCCGCATGGTGAAGAAATCTTCCGCGGCCTCGGGAACGATATAGGAGATGGGGCGAGTGTCCCCCTTCTTCGAATGCAGGGTAGCTACCTGCATAAAGGGTTGAGTTTCAGAGAGAAGATCAAAGCGATCAGCAAAGGCGTCGAGATAATCCAGAACAACCTCATCGCGTTGCTCACTGAGCAGGGTTTCTCGCTGATCAGCGAACCATTCTCCCCAATCAAAATGGACCCGCCGAGAATTGTGCGAATAGGCACGAGCAATATCCAGAGCATGGGCCCGCCAGAAGATCGCTAGCAGTACCCGGATTACCGCATAGTCCTGGGTGGGTGAATCGCCTAAGACTTTTTGAGCGTCGCCGCGGCCAGAAAATATGTCCCGGATACTTAATGCGACCGAAGTGTCTGCACTGTCAATGCACAAAATCCACGGCTCATCGAGCAAGTTAAACGTTGGTTTTTCAGTCATTATCTTTCGCCTCCTTTCTGTAGAGATGGAATAGTGGTGCGTAGTGAATACTCCTGGGGCGGAGGTGCTCTCAGAGTAGCTTTGGCCTTGGACATGCTAACCTCTACCGTCGCTCATTATTTCGATTCCAAGCTCTGAGGAATAGCGAATTTCAAAGCGCCCAACCGTAGCTTCGTTGCTTTCATTCAGAACCAGAGCTAGTTGCCCTCGCAACAGATAGTTGTCTGCCCATTCACCTGGTGTAGATTCCTCAAGCTGGCTTACTACCACGTCGAAGTCTGTTCCATAACGGGTCATCCGCCCAGGCAAGCGCACTGTGCTCGATGCCAAATGAAGGGCCAGTTTGTATGAAATTTCGCCGCCATCAAGAACTTCACTGTTCCAACTCCAAGGCCGATATCCATAATCGGTAGCGATAATGGGGATGACCTCCACGCTCGGCTCAATATCACGTACTTGTGCCGCTCCCCCTTCCCCAGCACTGCGCTCAGAATCATCGACCAATCGCTCAAAGAGCGCTTTAAATTGCAGACCATGCCGAGGATCAGGCAATCGGTAATCTGTGGACTTCAAGTGAGCCGTAGCTTCCCCATGTCGCCTCTCATCTTCTGCTTCGGTCCACGCTTCCAGCCACGGTGCTGGGGGTTTAAAATCTGGGTTATACGCCTCAGCCACGAGCTTGGCAGTATCCTCTGGTCGCCGAAATTTCTCGGGCAACACAGCCAAGGTGGACATCAAGATCGCTCGACCATAGATTGCTTCCGCACCAGAATCAAACTCCGGAACTGGGTCTTTCTGCAGCACACCGCGAACAAAAATCTTCGGCTCCCGGAGACGGCGAGGTCTATCAGTTTCGGGGCGCGCATGACGGTGCAACCTACCGATGCGTTGGATGAGCAAGTCTATTGGCGCGATATCCGTGATGAGAACATCGGCGTCAATATCGAGACTCTGCTCGGCCACCTGGGTGGCTACCACAATTTTGCGCCAAGGACGACCAGCTCCACGGTGAGCATCAGGGCCAAGCTTTTGTCTTAGCGAGTCTTCCTTTTCCGCTCTTTCCCAGGCAACAAAACCCGCGTGGTGCAGCTCCACACACTCGCCATACATTTCCGCCAGGTGAGAATATGTAGCTTGAGCACGGCCGATAGTATTGCAAATAACAAGGGCACAGCCGCCCTCATCAAGTAGTTCGTCGAGCAATGTCGAAAGCGGACGCTCTTCCTCATTAAATAGCTGAATATCTCCCACCAGGTTGGTAGGCGATGGTTCCACGGAAGTAGCATGAATCTCGTCTGCCGTAGCTACGGTAATGAGCGGATAGCCCTGCTCACCTTCCGGCATATCTCCCCATGAATAAGCCTCCACTAGCTCCTTGCGCTTGTGCGGCGGTAGGGTTGCGGACATCAGGATGACGCTGACCCCATAATGCCCCAACCAGGCAATGGTGCTGCGAAGATAATCAGAAGAATACGTGTCGAAAGTATGCACCTCATCAAATATGACGACTTTGCCTGCTAGTCCCACGTGGCGCAGCATGGAATACCTTTGCTGCAATGCCATCATCAGCACCTGGTCCACAGTTCCCACGACGAAATTCGAGAGAATACCCAAACGGCGCCCGGACATCCATTGCGAGGCCACTACCCCACCACCGGATTCTTCTTGGTCATTAATACCGTTAAATTTCAGCTCCGTAAACGGCTTAGACAAGGCATTTTTAGAGTGCGCAAGGTACATGGACCGCACCGAGTTCCCTGCCACATTTCCAGCCCACTCAATTGTTCGCTCTAGCAGCCCATTAGCGGTAGCCATCGTCGGTGCCGCAAAGAACACTCCTTGCGTACCGTTGCGTGCCGCTAAAATCTCCGCGGCAGCTAGCGCCGCCTCCGTCTTGCCCACACCGGTCTCCGCTTCCAGCACCACAAGGGCCGACTCATCTAAGCCTTGGACCGCCTCGACCATCGCCCGCTGAACCCGGCGTGCCTTAAACTCCGCGGGCCAATTAAACGATTGCCGAAAATACTCATCAATATCCTCCCCACTAGTACCCTTCGGGGCCCACGGTAAGGTGAGGTCTATAAATTCGGCTGCGGTAGCAGTTCGCTCTAACTGACTGCCCTCCGCTCTGAGGGTAAAGGCTTTTTCATTGGAAGCAATCCAATCCGCCATCACCACCAGTCCGGCCAGCACCTGCGCGACGGAAGCGAGCATCTTCGGCATTGACGCCACTAGCTTGCCAATGCCTCTTTCCACCCCGCACAATTCCTCCATCGCCTCCACCAACTCACGGTGGACGGCTTTCCATTCAGCCGGGTAATCTTCTATCAGATTGCGCACTGCGGGGTTCGGCCCAGTCGCAATGCCGTGGTGCGCGTTCACTACGCCAGCTACCGCATTAGCTTTTGGTCGTCGAGCCCCCTGCTCCTCTAGCCATAGGGCCAAAATTTCTCCGGAGACTATACTGTGAGGAAGCTTGCTAAAGTTGGCTTCATCAACGCTGAGCTCCGTAGCCAGCCCGGCATCATCAACAGCGTTAACAAGGTGTTCCAACCCTTCCCGGGTCAGAATTTGCCGCTGGAAGGTTTTTAAAACTTTCCCCAGGTCATGACACCCCGCCAGCCACAGGTACAGCCCTTCCAATTCGGATTCTAATATCTGCAATTCTCTGCTCAGGAAGTCTTTGACCGGCTGCGATACCCAAGAGTTAAAGATCAATGATGCAGCGCATGCCGAATCCACCAAGTGCTGCGGCACATTAAGGAAATCAACCCCATCTCCCGGTTTCGCCCACAAGCTGCGCGCCTGAGGACTCCTTTGCTGCACCCAACCGTCGGCACGCCCACAGAATTCAACCGTCATCGCCGGCAATTCCATCTTCTGCTCCTCCGCAAGACTCTCACGCCACCGAATCTTCGACCTCAGTGGCTAAACAATTCACTACCCAAGACGTTAGCACCTCTAGCACCGCAACGTTCATTATTTTTCTACATTAAAATGAAACCGCATTAGAGTACACTCTTTCGCAGGTGTCAACACCACCTTCCCGTAGCAAACGGGATGAGCCTGTTGCAGTGCTCAAAGCAGCTTTTGAGCTGTCTCCCTCCCCGCGTCAGCGGGGCTTTTTACTTTCCACCCCGTAGTGCAGTCAATTCCTTATAAAGCCTGAGCACTCCCGAGAACACGGAAGATCCCAGATTGACTTCCATCCCGCCAGTGCAAACGTTACCCCTGCTTTTACCTCCCATTTTCCGCGGCATAGAATCATCAGTGACATTGACCCCAATGTCACTACTTCTGTGATGGGAGATGCATATGGCCACACTAGATTCCCTCTTAGCGCCCGGTGCAGTGGAGCTGCACGGCACCGCCAAGGACTGGCGAGAAGCTATCCGGCTGGCGGGATCACTACTGAAAGAAGCCGGCACAATCACCGCGGACTACACCGAGGCTATGGTGCGCTCCGTGGAAGAAACGGGCCCATATATCGTGGTGGCCCCAGGCTTCGCTTTTGCGCACGCACGCCCTTCGGAGGCAGTAAAAGAAACCTCACTGTCGTGGGTGCGCCTGGATAAGCCGGTGGAATTCGGGCACGATTCCAATGATCCTGTAGACCTCGTCGTCGCGTTTGCAGCACGGAGTGACTCCGAGCATCTGCAAGCGATGAGGCAGCTCGCAAAACTGCTAGCCACCAAGCGCAATGAGCTTGATCGCGCAGAATCCGAAGAAGAGCTCCGCACAGTCCTCACGGCATCGACTTCGAATAAGAAACGCGCAACTTCCACAGCACCGACGGAGCCGGCCCACCCAGCGAAACAAAAGGCCACAGATTCTGTCGCTTCCAAGGGAAAGATCCTCACCGTATGCGGCAATGGCCTGGGCACGTCGCTATTCCTTAAGAACACGCTCGAGCAGGTCCTTGATGAATGGGGCTGGGGACCGTACCTGAATGTAGAAGCCACAGACACCATCTCCGCCAAGGGCCGTGCAGGCGAGGCAGATTTCCTGCTCACCTCCGGCGAAATTGCGGCAACGCTGGGTGATGTCGGGGTCCCTGTGTACGTCATCCAAGACTTCACCTCTATGTCTGAAATCGATGGGGCTCTGCGCGAGCTCTATGACATTTAAGGAGCATCCTCATGGATTTTCTTCTTGCTATAGCAAATTTCCTGGTTAATGAGATTCTCTCCGTACCGGCATTCCTCATCGGTATCATCACCGCGGTCGGCTTGGCCGCGATGGGACGCGGCACCGGCAAAACCATCGGCGGCGCCATCAAGGCCACGCTCGGCTTCTTGCTCATCGGTGCCGGCGCCGGCCTTGTCACCGATTCGCTCGAGCCGCTCGGCGCCATGATTACGGGCGCTACTGGCGCGCAAGGCGTGGTGCCAACCAATGAGGCAATCGTAGGCATTGCACAAGACCAGTTCGGCAGCCAGGTCGCCTGGATCATGATCCTTGGCTTTGTGGTCTCGCTGCTCCTCGCCCGCTTCACGCCCATGAGCTACGTATTCCTCACCGGCCACCATGTTCTCTTCATGGCGACGCTGCTCACTATGGTGCTCGCGCCGGCCGGGTATTCCTCATGGATTGTGATTGCCTTCGGCGCTGCCCTACTCGGCATCCTTATGGTCTCGCTCCCGGCTATCGCCCACCCATTTACCCGCCGCATTACTGGAGATGATTCCGTCGCCATCGGGCACTTCGGCACTGCGGGGTATTTGGCTGCGGGCGGCGTCGGCAAGCTAGTGGGCGGCAAGGGTAAGAAAATGTCGCCGTCCACTGAGGACCTCAGGCTGCCAGAAGGCCTGCGCTTCCTGCGCGATTCCATGGTGGCAACCGCGCTGTCCATGGCGCTGATGTACGTGGTCCTTGCCGTGCTCTTCATCGCTCGCGCCGGTTCGGAGGAAGCCTTTACTGCTTTCCCGGATGGTGCTAGCAACGTGGGCAATTTCTTGATGCAGTCGGTTACCCAAGGCCTCCAATTCGGCGTGGCCGTGGCCGTCATCCTTTTTGGCGTCCGCACCATTTTGGGCGAGCTCGTACCCGCATTCCAGGGCATCGCAGCCAAGGTGGTGCCCGGCGCGATCCCCGCACTGGATGCGCCTATTGTCTTCCCTTATGCCCAGAACGCAGTTCTCATTGGGTTCATTTCCTCCTTCCTCGGCGGACTCGTCGGCCTTGCCGTCCTTTCCGCCTGGCTCAATCCGGCCTTTGGCATTGCGCTGATTCTGCCTGGTTTGGTGCCGCACTTCTTTACCGGCGGCGCAGCAGGCGTTTACGGCAATGCCACCGGTGGGCGGCGCGGTGCCGCATTAGGCGCCTTTGTTAATGGCCTCATTATTACCTTCCTGCCGGCATTCCTTCTCGGTGTCCTTGGTTCCTTCGGCTCCGCGAATACCACTTTTGGTGACGCTGACTTTGGCTGGCTCGGTCTACTGCTGGGCTGGTCCATCCACGCCGATGGCGTGCTGGGCCTCGTCTTCATTGCCCTTATCGCGCTGGCTATTTTGGCCTTGGGGTGGGTGTGCCAACGCAAGCTTGTCGACGCCCACTGGGACCCCACTCCCCACCGTCCTTCCCCCATCAGCAACGCCGATGCCGCCGCAACCAGCGGTGCACCCGGCGCGGCTACTTCTTCTGGAACAGCCAAGAAGTACCCGAAGGTGCTGCCGCCCGAAGGTGCGCCAGTTCCACCCGCCCGCATAGATCACTAGCCGCGCGCCACGCCCCGAAGGGCGCTACAGTATCCCTATGCAGCGCCCTTCCTTATTCCCCGTAGCGTCGATCCTTCTCGCCGCTGGCCTCACCGTGAGCGCCTGCGGCACCGGCTCCGATTCCGATAACAACTCCGCGCCGGAAAACGAGCCGGCCTTCTCCACCGCACAGGACAATAGCTCTGCCGCGGGCGAAGCCGAAGAAGAATCCAGCCCGGAGAAGGACACGAAGCAACGCCGCACCGAGACGGTCACTAAACAGGCCGAACCGGATCAGCCCGCTCCGCCAGCCGACGGCAACCACAACATCACCGTAGGCCAGATTGGCGGCTACTGCGGCACATCTTCATCAGGCGATTCCATCGACGCCGGCGATGCCACCTCCTGCGAATTCGCCGCCGCGGTCTTTGACGCCGCGATGCAGGCTAGCTACACCATGCGTTCGAAAGATCCCACGGTGACGGCGGTGTACCAGGCAGATATCACCGCCAGCAGCCCGGTGACCAAGCAGTCCTATAACTTGAAGTGCCACATGGGCAGCGACCAGCGGAATCTTACCTGCGAAAAGCCCGGAGATACTACGGTGCGCGCCTCTTTTGAAACCGCGGACCGAAGCGTGTGGACCAAGCGCGTGGCCACTACCAACTAACCGCTACTCTAGGAACTAACCAGACCGAACTAGATCAACCGTTCAGCAAACCATTCTGCAATGAAGCCTTCCTTCTTATCGCGCGCAGCGGCCACGGTTTCAACGAGCTCCACAATCTCTTCATCGGCGATTGGCCCCAGCCCAAAGCCTTCGATTTCTAAATAGGTGGAGGCACATACCCAGGCGATTCGCTTATTGCCGTCGACGAATGCATGCGCTTTTGCCAGATAGTGCAACAACGCTGCAGCCCTATCCAGTGCAGATGGGTGCAAGTACTCTCCGCCGAAGGTCTGTAAAGGGGTGGCCAATGCTGACTCAAGTTTCGAGCGATCGAGGAGGTTGCCATCCCGACCGATGAGTTGACGGTTCAGTCGAACTACCTCTTCCACCGGAAGGCAGTACTCATTCATCGGGTTGCAAGGATCTCAAGAGCGCCCTTCCAGCGTTCTATTGAAGCTTGCAAGCGCTGCTGCAGGTCGGCACCGGAAAGATTCTGCACAGAAAGCATAGGCCGCGTCGGCCCTTCAACACCACGAGCTTCCTGCAAGGCATAGTATTTTTTCATTTCCAGCTGCGAAATCGGCTCGTTAGCATTCGCCTCGGGGCCCATCTGACCACGAGCGACGATCCATGGACGTTCCGAGTGCGTAAGTTCAATCAATTCATCGGATGTCTTATCACCATAAAAGGCAATCACGGCATCGATGATCTTTTCGTCTTCGTCCCCTATAGCCTCTACATCAGCTCCCGGTAACACCGTAGAGGTTTTCTCGGAGCGTTGATATTTATTCTCGCGATAGAGGTCGGGTTCAACCGGACCGTCTTTCCACGCCTGAAACTCATTCGAGACAAGAGGTCGCCCGTACCAGCCCAGGCTCCATGCTTGGCAGTAATACGTAAGCTTCTCCAGCTTCCAAGCATCAACCCACCCCAGTTTGTTGTAGATAACCTGCGCGACGTCTACTGCTGTAGCCATGGCCCCTCCTCTCATAGTGCGAAACAATTTTTACGTGTATAAAGCCAAAATTCTTAAGCCAGTATAGCCTTCCTCATCTGCTATATGAAGATCACACTTTAGCCCTCAAAGTCATCCTCAGAAGGCCACGGCAGCTCCACGTCCACAGGCACGCCCGCCAGGATGTCCAGCGATTTCTTGAACTCGGCAAGGTCAAGGCCCACCTCCTTATAAGCCTCAGCCATGGCTTCCGGGATACATTCGGCACGGGTGCGGAGGGAGGCGCCATCGGCAGTCAAGGCAGCGAGGGTGCGGCGCTCATCGTTGGGGTCGCGCCAGCGCTCCACATAGCCTTGCTTTTCCAGGCGCTTGAGCAGCGGCGTGAGTGTGCCGCTATCCAGGCCCAAGCGGGAGTCGATGAATTTCAACGGCACCGGCTCATCCGCCTCCCACAGCACCAGCATGACCAGGTACTGCGGATAGGTCAGGCCAAGCTCCTCCAATAGCGGGCGGTAGGAGCGCACCACTGCCCTATTGGCGCGGTAGAGCGCAAAACACAGCTGACTATCTAGGGCGAGGTGATCTGTGGGCGCGTCATTCATGGCAAAAAGTATAGACGCCAACAAAACATTGCAGCCAATTTAATTGTGTACAATCAAAACCGTTTCGAGCACCTACTGAAAGGAGACAACATGGACGCCATGTACACCACCGAGGCACTGGCCACCGGAGCAGGCCGCAACGGCCACGCCACCGTCAAGGACTCTGACCTCGACTTCACCCTTGCCATCCCTAAGGAAATGGGCGGCAGCGGCGAAGGTGCCAACCCGGAGCAGCTTTTTGCCGCCGGCTACGCCGCTTGCTTCCACTCCGCGCTGCAGGCCGTGGCCCGCAACCAGAAGGTCGAGTTGGGTGACTCTGCGGTGGGGGCACGAGTGGGCATCGGAAAGCAGGGCGAGGGCTTCCAGCTCGCGGTAGAGCTGGAGGTATCCATCCCCGCCCAGGACAAGGACACCGCCCAAAAGCTTGCCGACGCCGCCCACCAGGTCTGCCCCTACTCCAATGCCACCCGGGGCAATATCGAGGTCACCGTGACCGTCGTCGAAGACTAGCGTTCTTGCGTACAATCGGCGGACGTACAAAGACCCGATAGAAAAGGAGTCATTATGGACGCCGTTTACACCACCGAAGCACTCTCCACCGGAGCAGGCCGCGACGGCCGCGCTGTAGTCAAGGATTCCGATCTGGACTTCACCATGACCGCCCCAAAGGAAATGGGTGGCAGCGGTGAGGGTGCTAACCCAGAGCAGCTCTTCGCTGCCGGTTACGCCGCTTGCTACCACTCCGCACTGAAGGCAGTGGCCAAGGACAAGGGTGTTGACGTGGAGAATTCCTCCGTCGGCGCCCGCGTTAACCTGGGCAAGAACGACGAGGGCTTCTACCTCGGCGTTGACCTCGAGGTCACCATCCCAGGCGTTGAGGACGACAAGGCACAAGAGCTTGCCGACGCCGCCCACCAGATGTGCCCTTACTCCAAGGCCACCCGCGGCAACATTGAAGTCAACGTTGGTGTTGCGCAGGACTAATTTCTAGTCCTCTCCCCCAGCCCACGCCGCGCCACCAGGCGCTCAGCGTGGGTATTTTTATGCTTTGCGCAACCTCTTTTCTCGGCGCCCCGAAAGACCACTCGGCACCGCAACAAGGCGAAAACCTTATTCTTTACAATCGGCGATTTTTAACAATTAGGGTTCCTCTCGGCCTCCCCTTAACCGCACTGATTGATCGATTTGGACCTCGCTAAAATAGTCCCAGCCGAGCTCGAGCTGTGAACTATAGATTTCTCCGTGAAGCTGAGAGCAGCGATCCCGATACAGAGGTCGCCCACATCTCTGCTCCGTCTTTGGCGTCGGTGAAAAATCCAACTCCCAGTATTTCATGGGAGTCGTTCACATCGCCGACGATTCGGACGGGCTAAATGACCTGTCACAGGCACGGCGAATACTGCCACATGTCGCGCACGGATCCTCTTTATACCTCTACTCGGATACCCAAAAATCGAATAAATGAGCCAGACACCACTGCACATGTCCGCCACAGCTGCCAAAATCGAATCATGTCTGTTGAAGCTAGGGCCCTCTCACTGCGACGGTTAATGCACAATTCTGCGGCGGTACGACTGCTTGCGGCTGATAACGCGCCGGTAATTTTGGCGCTGATTGCAGAGTACTTCCCCCGCGGTACCCGAGCACGGCCAGCGGCGGAGGTATACGAGTTGATGGTCACTGATTTTGAGGTTATTGCCAACGATTTTGCCATGCCCCGTACGCCCCAGAGTTACTGCACTGACTGGGTAAAAGCAGGATGGTTGGTGAGAAAGTCAGGTAAAAGTTCACACGGCGAGACGTTGGAACCAAGCGAAGACGCGCTTTCTGCTCTAGAGGCCGTCGAACGGTGGGAGTCACCGGTATCTGCCGTCACAGCATCACGGGTGGAATCCATTAGCTCCGCCCTGCAGCGGTTAGCAAGGGACACGAATAAGGATATCGCCAGCCGCGTTGCCAGTCTTGAGGCAGAGCGGAACCGCATTGACCAGGAAATTGAAAAGGCACGTTTAGGGCAGTTCGAATCCTTAACCTCCGCAGAGACAGAAGAACGTGTACAAGACGTGCTTAATATGGCATCGGCGGTACCGAGCGATTTCGCCCGGGTGCGCCACGAACTTGAGGCGCTCAATCATCAACTACGCCGCCAGCTATTAGACCCAGAGGGATACCGCGGCGATGTGCTCGAAGAGATCTTCACCGGCGTGGACCATATCGCTGAATCTGAGGCTGGACGCAGTTTCCGCGGATTCTATTCCCTCCTTATGGATAGGGAACGCAGTGCATGGTTGGACCAGTGGATAAAAGAAGTTCTAGAAAGCGATACCGGGCGGGAGCTGGCGCCAGAAAAGCGGCAACACCTGCGAAATCTTTTCCGCGATATGGAAGACACGAGTTTCGATGTCAACCAGACGATGACCGGCTTGGCGCGTAGCTTGCGCAACTACGTTTCCTCAGAGCAATTCGCAGAAGACAGGCGCATGATTGAGCTACTAAGAGAGGCGCGCGGTATGGCCATTGATGCCGCGCAGAACTCTGAGCTTAAGGCCTTTCACCGAATGGAGACGCCGCTGCAGCGCATCGGTATGTCCATCCACTCCGTTTCCCGCATTCGCTTAGCCAACCCAGGCCGGGAGGTAGTAGAGGAATCACCTGAGGCGTTCCAGCCAGGCGAGGAAAACGCAGAATCATTACTCGCGCTAGTTCGCGAATCAGAGATTGACTTTGAAGAGTTGCACGAGATGATTCGAAGGGCCGTCGATAAGGCAGGACCGTGCACCATTGGCCAAGTATTGCAGGCCTACCCTGCCACGCAAGGCCTAGCTAGTGTAGTGGGTTTGGTGCACATTGCGGATCAGCACCCCCTTCCTGACTTAAGAAATTCCACGGAGAAAGTCTTCTGGACCGAAGAAGACGGCACAACACGCGCCGCTTTTATTCCCACTATGTATTTCGACCGCACCACCATTGAGGAGCTATTGTGACCACTGCACTTAATCACCGCGTCGATTCCGAGCATGAACCGCCGCTATGGAATAGCGATAAAGGAACGCTGACGTATAACTCACGCCGCGCGTTGGTACAGCTGCTAAAAGGACCACTTATTCGAGCGCAGAAGGAACCTGTCCTGTGGTCCGCGATCATTTCAGACGAAGAAAACCTGCGGGCTAGACTGCACGAGTTATTTCTCGAGCTCGTTATCGATGAAGCAGAAGGATTCGCCTTCACCCGAATGGTGGAAGAAGAAACGTTAGCTATTCCGCAGGTGCTGCGCACGGATAAGCTCAAGCACATCGACACCGCCATTTTGCTAAACCTGCGCCAAGAACTGGGGTTGGCGCTACCCGGCGAACGTGTAATCGTGGACGTGGAGGATCTGCGAGAGGGAATCGGGTACGTACGCGCAGTTGATAACCGCGACGAAGCCGGATTCAATAATCGCTTCAATGCAGCAATCAAACGCATCCGCAATGAATATTCACTGTTAAGCGCTACTGAGACAGAAGGCCGGTTTGAGGTTTCGCCCGTATTGCGGCAGCTTTTCGATGCCGCCACGGTTACCGCCATCCGAGACGAGTACGCCCGCCTAGCGGAGACAGGGCATGACCAAGAGGATGCTTCCAATGACTAATATTTACCCAGGCCAATACCGGATAAGCCGCATTCAACTAATTAACTGGGGCACATTTCACGGATACTTTTCCATCCCCGTAGCTAGAAAGGGTTTCCTGATCACCGGCGGATCGGGTTCCGGCAAATCTACCTTATTGGATGCAATGTCAGCGGTGTTAGTACCGCAGAAAGATCTGAAGTTTAACGCGGCGTCGCAACAAGACCTTGGGCGGCATGATGGTCGCAATCTCGTATCCTATGTGCGTGGTGCATGGCGGCAACAGGAAAATGCACAGACGGGCGAGATTGCTCCGGAATACCTGCGAACGGGCGCAACGAATTCAATTGTGGCGCTGACCTACGATAACGGAGCTGGAAAGCAACATACCCTCATTGCCATTTTCCGTCTCAATGGCGGTGAAAATTCCGTGAGCCAGGTTAAAAAGCTGTACGGAGTGGTGCAGGGAGACGAGGACATCGATAAGTTGAGTTCCCTGCTCACGCGAAGCCTAGATACCCGCAAGATTAAAGCTTTGTATAAAGGACCAGGGGCTTCTTTCACACAGACGTATAGTACGTTCGCAGATCGCTTTCGTAAGCGCCTTGGGATCAAAAGCGAACTAGGCCAGGTGCTCCTGCACCGCACTCAATCCGCTAAGTCCCTGTCCAGCCTGGATCAGCTCTTCCGAGGCTACATGCTGGACAAGCCCTCTACTTTCGAGCGAGCCGATGAAGCTGTGGAGCAATTCGAGGACCTCCGCCAAGCTTACCTACGGGTGGAGGATGTCAAAGCACAGATTGACACACTCGCTCCCCTTCCCCGTCTGCATGCGCAGCGAGATGTTGCAGAATCTGCCAAGCACAAGGCCGAGGCCATGAGTGAAGCGCTACCAGCGGTCCGAGCTCACATGGTGGCAGAGGAATTGGATTATCAAATCAGAGCGCTTAACGCGCAATTGACTGAGGCGCAATCAGATACAGAGTCTCTCGAGGAAGAGGTCAAACACCTCGACGAGGCGGAACGGTTAGCAGCAGTGGCTGTGTCTCAACTTGGTGCCGGTGAGCTCGATGCCCTGAGTGCAAAAATGGAGACTGCTGAAAAAGAAATCGAGCACCGATCCAAAGAATTCCGGCGCTTGGCCGCTGCAGCCGGCCGATGGACCGACAATTATGAGTTCAATCCGCACGGCTTTGCGGAACTTCAGGCTAATGCGAAGCTGCGCATCGCGGACTTCGAGGCTGACTCTGCCAAGCTCATCAATCAGCAGCAAGAGGCTGGAGTAGCTGCTCGCGACGCCGCGACAACGTTTGCCACTCTGAAAAGCGAACTCGCTTCTTTCGGTTCGCGAAACACCAACATAGATAGGGCATTGGTAGAGCTACGGTCCCAGCTCGCTCACGATACGGGGTACGCCGAGTCAGAACTTCCCTTTGCTGGTGAGCTCATGGATATTAGTCCGCAGCAGACGGAATGGGAGCCGGTCCTCCAAAAGCTTCTTCACGGGTTTGCTGCTACCCTGCTGGTTCCAGAAAGCGCGCGGAAAGCGATTAATCAGTGGGTCAATTCTCGGAACGTGGGGACCCGGCTCGAATACCGCACCATCCCTGAGTTTGCACCGGCACCAGCAACTGCGCGTAGCCCACAACAACTCATTCACAAGCTGGAATTCCAAGACCACCCTATGGCGCCGTGGGTCCGCCATCATATTTCACGCCGATTCAATTATGAATGCGTCAGTTCAGTCGCGGCTCTGGAACAGGTAACTAAGACCCCAGCTGTTACTCGCGATGGCTTGGAAAGCCGCCCTCAGGATAAAGACGGGTCTACCCGCTTTATTAAAGACGACCGCAGGCGTTTTTCCGGCACCCGCTGGTACCGAGTGGGCTCTACCAATGACGCCAAGATTGAGCTGCTGCGCACGCAACTCGATAAAGCGAAAGCCCATGCCAGTGCCACCGCCAAGCTAGTTCAAGACTTAAACCGAAAAATGGATATCCTGCGCACTCAACGCGATAAAGCGAAACTGGTGTTAGAGACTAAGTTTCAGGATATTGATACCGCATCTGCAGAAACTCGCAAACGAGATCTGCAACGGCAATATGATTCTCTCGCCTCGTCACCCGAGGCGAAAGCCCTACATGCCGCGCACAATCGAGCAAAGGAAAGTCTTGCTGCAGCCCGTGCCCGCCTTAAGCAATCCCAAAAGCACCTTGGAAGCATAGAGGGCGAGCTCCAGCGCTCCACACAGCGTCGCCAGAACATCGGCACCGTACCTCCCATCGCTGACGAAACCATAGCCAAGGAGGTCAAAGAAGCCCTCCACAACGGAAGACGCAAGCTTTCCATCGATGACATCGATGCCCGGCGCGATGCAGTACAAAACAGCTTGCACGATACATCCCGCGCGGCTGCACGAAACATCGAGGAGATAAATGCCAAGATTGTCTCCGTTCTCCACAAATACTTGTCTCAGTGGCCAGCGGAATCTGCGGATTTACAGCCACAGGCAAACTTTGCCGGTGAAGGCATTGAAAAGTTGAAGTTCCTTCGGGCAGATCGCCTTGCCGATTTCCGCGCTCAGTTCCTAGAACTACTCAACGGAACAACGGTGCAAAATCTGTCTCATCTTGCTTCTTCGTTGCGCCACGCCCGCAGCGATATCGAACTACGTATGGAATTTATCAATAAGTCACTGCAGCGCTCGCCTTTTAATGGTGACCGCATCTTGCGAATTGATGTGAAAGACGCTCGCGGCCAGGTAGTACAGGAATTCCAGCGAGATCTAGATTCCGCGACTTCGCATAGCCTTGCCGAGATCAGCGCAGATGAGCCGGAAGCGGCGTTACGGCGCTACCATGCTTTGGACAAAATTCTCAGCCGCTTGGGTTCAACCCAACCGGAAGATATTCGCTGGCGCAACCTGGTTCTTGATACCCGAAAACACGTAAGCTTTATCGGCCGCGAATGCTACCCCGACGGAACTACCGCCAATACTTATCAGGATTCTGCTTCCCTCTCTGGTGGCCAGGCACAAAAGTTAGTTTTCTTCTGCCTGGCTGCGGCCCTACGTTTCCGGTTAGCGGAGCCGGATCAGGATGTTCCCACCTATGGTTCCATCATTTTGGACGAAGCTTTTGACCGCGCAGATCCGGCCTTTACCCGCACAGCAATGTCGGTGTTTGAATCGTTTGGTTTCCACATGATTTTGGCAACGCCATTCAAGCTGATTCAAACTTTATCGCCCTACGTCGACGGCACCATCGTGGTCAACTACGACGAGCCCATCATTCATGGCCGTCCACAGGCACGCACAGGCTATTCGCTTATCGACGCCGCCTCGTATCCCCAGGAGGACCCCAATGCGGATTCCTAAAGACCTACAAGCACATGCGGCAAAGCACCTGCGCAACCACTTTGCGGAGGCGCTATCTTCACCGGATTCCCTCCGCTTGGACTGGCCGCTTCATCCACCGACGGCAGCCACCGCCAAACGCGATTTACCAATGACCCAAGAATTCATCCGCGCCTGGCAGCGCTGGCCGCACCAGGAAGAGGTTATCTACGAGTCCCGCAATTGGTCGCGTACTGGGCTGGGCACCAATTCCGTTCCAGTACGCGTGGTAATTAATGGTGCAGAACGCATCGCTTCCACAGCAGGCATGGCCACAACATACTCGCATGCGGTTCAAAGAGCCCAAAAGATCGCCTCGATCTTCCCCGAGCGCCCTGACTTCGCTCACACCGTTCACCGTGCTTACAAGCAGTGGAAAAACTTAAGCGCCTACGACCTGCATTGCTTGGGACCGTGTTTGAACTGGTTGCTCACCCATCCCGATTCCGGCGAGTGGGAGCGCGCCGTCCCCGTAGAAGACGTTGATGGCAAGTGGATCGGATCCCACCGGCGCCTGCTGCTAACCCTGCTTTCTCCTTTCGGCATCACGGAACTAGGACTGCGCCGCAGCGACGCCCGTATTCGCTTGCGCTATCTCAACCACGCCCCGGTACTATCCGACCTCGAGATTCCACTCTCCCACGCCGCATCCCTCTTCCCCGCCAGGCCACCGCGAGTGCTCATCGTGGAAAATAAACAAACCTTTCTGGCTTTACCTACGCTTTCCGACACCGCCCCTCCCACTATTGCCGTTTTGGGCTCCGGCACCGCAGCGCAGCAGCTTCACGCCCTCGACTGGCTTCACCAATCCGAAATCACCTACTGGGGTGATCTCGACGCTGCGGGCTTCAGCATCCTCAACGCTGTGCGTGCCCGCTTCCCCCACACCACATCTCTACTCATGGATACTGCTACCGTAACTGCGTTTAGGCACCTCGCTGTCCCTGACCCTGGCGATGGTTCAGCCACCCTCACTCACCTCACCATCGAAGAGCAGGAAGCCTACCATCTACTCTTCACCAAGGGCAGGCTGCGCATTGAGCAAGAGCGAATCCCTTTCACACACGCGAGCGATGCTGTCCACCACACACTAGATTGATCCAAGGTCCAAAGTCACGCTCGGAAACCGAATGGTCGGGCCGCCACGTAATTGAGCTCAGAACTGTTACACATATTAGCTCTCAACATTGTCTGGCCCTAATCAATATGCTTAGGTAACATTCGAACATATAATTCAATCGTTCATTTGGAGATGCCTTTGCCAGACCGGATTCACCCTTCCCTTTTACGTATTTTCCAACGCTCGACACCTGATGACACCATTGCCTTCGTCGACGAAAGCTACGTTGCACCGGAGGAGGACTTTTCAGAATCTTTCTATATCTTGGTCGGCACAGCCATCAAATTCGAACACCTTGGTAGCACTCGGAGTCTCCTCAGGGAAACTGCGCAGTCGAGCTATTGGCATACAACTGAATCGATGCGTAGTTGTGATGGCCGCAAGAAAGTCGAAGAAATGCTCAAGCTATGCGATGACTTTGAGGATTTGCAATATATAGCCTGCCTTCGACCACTGCAACGAAATCAGGATATTGAGCACGCTCGCCAAGATTGCCTCGAACAGCTCATTACTACGCTCACCAAGAACGAGCCTTCTCTGAAAGGCATAATTTTCGAAGCACGCCACTCTCAGTCAGATAACGACAAAGACAGAAATACTCTCAAGCGCATGCGCAAGAAAAAGTTACTGCACCCCGAAATCAATTTGGCATGGGTTAGCCCTGCCGATGAAACTTGCCTTTGGATTCCGGACCTCGTCGCTTTCACTTACAGGCGCACTTTTACCCACGGAGGACAAAGCACATCTCTGTACCAAAAATACTTGGAAGAGCATTGCGAAATTCTAAAGGTAACTCCTAAGCAAAAATCTCCGAAGCCGAGCCGAGGCTGGAGATAAAATGACCCTCACCTGCCAGTAGCCTCGGTGAGGGTCGAGCGGCTGTACATGATGTAGGGCCGCTCCTGCTAAGGATTATGCCCTACCAACCCCTTTAGAGTCAATAGCATCTCTATAGGAGCATCATGACGCAGTTACATGCGCGCTGACGGAGTTAGTCAACAAATCCCTCTTGGCCCAGGCGGTCGAGATAAGAGTTCCAGTCCTCAAAGACATCTCTTAAGGCATGGATCGGGTCGACATCGATACCGCTGCAGTGCCTAAACTCTTGGAGGCTAAATGCCGCTGCACCGACCGCAATTGCAGTCCGAATAGCAATTTCAAAGGTTTCAACTGCATTCTGCCGCCCATCTCTATCTTGGGATAAAGCGAGTTCAATTTGTCTCACCACATTATGGTGCACAGATCGGTTGAACCGGCTGTACATTGCTCCGCCTGTCGATTTGGGGTAGTTGGTACCGCGAGTCTGCGTAGTTGGTACCGGTGTTCCACGTACCCGGTACTGCAAGGGGTTTTCTTTCATAGTTGATGTTG
>NZ_MKXT01000047.1:0-9449 GCF_001913985.1 Corynebacterium sp. S5S1 | reverse complement strand
GCTATCGACACCGACTACACCCACTCAATCGGCATTCAAAAAGGCCAAATCTAACCCCCGCGACACGCCGAGCCAGACACACATTTTGACCCTTAACCCGTCGAACATCCAGGTGCGGTAGCGCTCCAGGTCGCCGTCTCGAAGCTCGTAGCCCGCCCACTCGGCCACCACGTTCAAGGTGTTGGGGAAGCTGCCGCCGATGGTCTTGGCGCGCACCTCCGGGGTGAGCGGGCGGCCGAGCAGCTCGCCGAGCTCGAAGGTGGCCTTGCCCCACAGCGGTTCCGTGTCGATGAGGGTGCCGTCCATGTCCCAGAGGACGGCGGCCGGCCTACTCAAGTTCCGGAAGCTCGTTGAGCGCTTCGTCCGTGGCGCCGGTGGCGGCCGCCGCGCGGAACACCAGGGTCTCGATGTCGGCCTTCTCTTCCGGCTCGAGCACCGCGTTGGCGTGTTTCTCGTTGAACTCCTCGAGGTTGCCGTAGAACGGCGTCACGACCTTCACCAGCGCGTCGCCCTCAGGGTCGTCTCCGAGCAAGTCGAGTGCGTCCAGGAACATCTCCAGGAGCTTCTTCAAATCCGGCAGCACCGCCGGGTCGAAGGGTTCTTCCCACAGGTCCTTGTCGTCGTCCTGCAGGTAGGAGCCGGTGGCGAAGGTGTTCAGGTCGTCGATGAATTCGTCTACCTCGGGCTGAAACTGGGCCCGAATCGAGTTGTCCGCAGCTGCGCTCATACGCCCCATTGTGCGCGAGGCGAGCTAAATGCGCACGCCGAGCAGCCCGTCGAGGGCGGTGGCGATGATCTGGTCGCAGTCGCCGGCCGCGCCGTCGAGAAGCGAAAGTGCCTCCGGGGTGTTCAGATCGTCCGCGAGAATCGCGCGAAGCTTATCGACGACTTCCGTCGCCTCCGCCTCGCTCACCTCGCCGGCGAGCTGCTCGCGCCAACGTGCGAGGCGCTCCTCGGCCCCGGCCAGGATCGCGTCGGAGAAGTCCCGGTCCTCGCGGTAGTGGCCCGCAAAGACGGCCAGGCGGATCGCCGACGGGTCGTGGCCCGCCTCCGAGAGCTTGTGCACGAACACGAGGTTGCCCAGGGACTTAGACATCTTCACCCCGTCGAGGGCGATCATGCCGGCGTGAACGTAGTGGCCGGCCATTCGCTCGACCTTCAGCGCGGCCTCAGCGTGCGCCGCGGAGAACTCGTGGTGCGGAAACGCAAGGTCGGAACCGCCACCCTGGATGGAGAAGTGGCTGCCGAGACGGTTGGTGGCAATCGCGGAGCACTCGACGTGCCAGCCCGGCCGGCCCGGGCCGAACGGCGAGTCCCAGGCGGGCTCGCCCTCGCGGTGGCCGCGCCACACCAGCGCGTCCAGCGGGTCGCGCTTGCCTTCGCGGTCCGGGTCGCCGCCACGTTCCGCGAAGTACTCCTCCATTGTGGCGCGGTCCAAGTTGGACTCGTAGCCGAACTGCTCGGTGGCGTCGATGGAAGCGTAGATGTCGCCCTGGTCGAGCTCGTAGGCGGCGCCAGCGTCGAGAAGCTGCTGCACCATTGCGATCACCTCGTCGACTGACTCCATCGCGCCGATGTAGTCGCGCGGCGGGATCACGGACAGGATCTCCATGTCGCTGCGGAACAAGTTGATCTGGCTGGTGCCAAGTTCGCGCCAGTCCACGCCGTCGCGCTCTGCGCGCTCGAACAGCGGGTCGTCCACGTCGGTGATGTTCTGCACGTAGTGGACCTTGTGGCCGTTGGCGAGCAGCTGGCGCTGCGCCAGGTCGAAGGTGAGGTAGGTCGCGGCGTGGCCGAGGTGGGTGGAGTCGTACGGGGTGATGCCGCAGACGTACATCCCCACCTCCCCGTTCGCATCCGGGGTGGTGTCTACTTCCTTGACGCGCTGATCGGCGGTGTCGAAGAGCTTCAGCGGCACCGGGGTGCCGGCGACTGCGGGTACGGACGGGTCGGGCCATGCATGCATGCGGACAACCCTACAGCTAGGCGGCCATCACGCCAGTGCCGAGCAGCGCCATGACGAGAAGGCCCAGCGGAATGCGGTAGGCGGCGAACCACGCGAACGAGTGGTTGGACACGAACTTCAGCAGCCAGGCAATCGAGATGTAGCCGACTACAAACCCGATGCCGGAGCCGACCAGCAGCTGCAGCCCGCTCGCCGCCTGGCCTGCCTGGGGGTCGAAGGCGTCCGGCAGGGAAAACAGCCCGGAGGCAAGCACTGCCGGGATGGCCAGCAGGAAGGAGAAACGGGTGGCCACTTCGCGGTCCAGATTGAGGAACAGGCCGCCGGAGATGGTGCCGCCGGAGCGCGACACACCCGGGATGAGCGCCAGGCACTGCCACAGGCCCATCACAACCGCGTCCTTCATAGTCAGTTCCTCGAAGCCGCGGGTCTTTTTGCCGCGGCGCTCGGCCAGGATGAACACCAGGGAGAACAGGATCAGCACGGTGGCGGTGATCCAGAGGTTGCGGAAGTTCTCGCGGATGAGGTCTTTGAGTAAAACGCCCGCAAGACCGACCGGGATGGTGCCGGCGATGACCATCCAGCCCATGCGGTAGTCGAAGTTCCGCTTGGACTTGTCCGCGAGGCCGGCGAACCAGGCGGTGAGGATGCGCCAGATGTCTTTGGCGAAGAACACCAGCACGGCCAGCTCAGTGCCCAGCTGGATCACAGCGGTGAAGCTGGCGCCGGCATCTTCGCCCCAAAATAGTTGGGAGACGATGCGCAGGTGGCCCGAGGAAGACACGGGCAGAAACTCGGTGAGGCCCTGGACAATGGACAGGACGATCACCTGAACCCAGGACATTGTGGTGGCGGGATCAGTCATGGCGAAAGACACTACCACGCCTACTTAGCCATCGCGGTGCGCGACGGGCGCGTTGCTAGGCTTTGACCTTGTGAATGCTCGTTTGTTTGCCCCCAGTTCCCGCCTCCGCTTTGCCGCAGTTTCCGGTGCCGTCTCGGCTGCCCTGGCGCTGAGCGCCTGCGGCGCGTCTCCTTCCGCCAAGATCGAGGAAGCCGGCGGTGAGGCGGCTGCGAACATGGGCAGCGCAGAGCCTGTGCAGTCCCCGCAGTCGTCGGACCCGGCGGGCGCGGTGGTGGACTTCGAGCCAGTGAGCGATGTGGACGTCACGAACGGCCGCATCGGCGTCCGCACGGAAAACGCGCTGACGATCGGCACGCTCGAGGAGATCCAGCAAGGCAAGGCCGCCCGCCACGAGCTGGACCAATCCTGCGGCGAGGCATCCGCCAACGCCGGCACCTTCGCGCTTGCCTGCGCGGGCGAGATCAAGCTCTTCGGCGACCGGGAGGAGACTATCGCCACGGATAAGCCGGTCACGGTGGCCACGGTGGCGTCGACAGGCGAGGTGCTCGCAGGCAGCGACACTGAGCGCAAGGTGTGGGTCTTCGACGGCGGAGAGCTGAAAGACACCATCGACGTCGCACGCGAGACCGATCAGCTCCAAGCGGTGCAGGTGGACGGCCAGCGCGACTCCGTGGTGCGAACCAACCGCTTCGACACCACCATCCAGGACATCGACTGGAACGGCTCGCGCCAAGGCGGCACCCTGCGCGTCGGCCTGGGAGTGGGCAAGGTGCGCGGCGGCGAGCACGGCCTGGTGCTGGCCGCGGATTCCACCGGTAGTCAGCTCCACGTCTACACCACCGACGACATCATCCGCCTCCAGCAGTCCGCGCCCGTGCCGGAAGGACCCTGGGATGCCGCGTGGGACCCCGCGCAGCGCCTCGCCTGGGTCAGCTCGCTGGCCAGCAACACCGCCACCGGCTACGACATCTCCCAGGGCATTCCGGTGAAGCGCAAGCATTTCGCCACCGTCGCAGATGCCCAGAGCATCATTACGCTTGACGACGGCACCGTGGTCGCCGCCTCCGCATCCGGCGACGGCATCCAGATCGTCTCCCCCGCCGACCAAACCGAGAGCAACTAGGAGAAAACCCATGACGCTCTACGACCGCGCACTCAAGCTCATGTTCCTGCTGCCGCCGGAGCGCATCCACGGCATCATCAGCGGCGCGTTGCAGACGCTGCACTTGGTCACCCCGGTCAACCGCGTGATGGAAAAGGCCGTGCGCGTGCACGACCCGGTGCTGCACCAAACTGTTTTCGGCGTGGATTTTCCCGCCCCGCTGGGGCTGGCGGCCGGCTTTGACAAGAACGCCGAGGCGATCGACTCCTGGGGCGCGATCGGCTTCGGCTACGCCGAGATGGGCACCGTGACCCCGAAGTCCCAGCCGGGCAACCCCACGCCGCGGCTGTTCCGCCTGCCGGAGGACAAGGCGATTTTGAACCGGATGGGTTTCAACAACAAGGGCGCGCTCGTGGTCGCCGACAACCTCCGCGCGCGGCGCTCCCGCGACGTGGTGGGCATCAACATCGGTAAGAACAAGACCTCCGAGGACGCCGTGGCGGATTACCGCGCCACCTCGACGCTTCTGGGTCAGCTTGCGGACTACCTGGTGGTCAATGTCTCCTCCCCCAACACGCCGGGCCTGCGCGACCTGCAGGCGGTGGAGGAACTCCGCCCGATCCTGGAAGTGGTGAAGAAATCCACCACCACCCCGGTGCTGGTGAAGATCGCGCCGGATCTTTCCGACGACGACATCGACGCCGTGGCTGACCTCGCCGTCGAGCTGGAATTGGCCGGCATTGTGGCCACCAACACGACCATTTCCCGCTCCGGGCTGAAAACACCCGCCTCCAAGGTGGAGAAGATGGGCGCGGGCGGCATCAGCGGAGCCCCGTTGGAGAACCGCTCGCTTGAGGTGCTCAAGCGCCTCCACGAGCGAGTCGGCGACAAGCTGGTGCTCGTCAGCGTCGGCGGCATCTCCACGCCCGAGCAGGCGTGGGAGCGCATCACCGCGGGCGCGAGCCTGCTGCAGGGCTACACCCCGTTCATCTACGGCGGGTTGGGCTGGATCCGCGGCATCCACCGCGGGATCGCCGCGCAGATCAAAGCCCACGGCCTGGACTCGATCGAGCAGGCCGTGGGCAGCGGGCTGGAGTGGAAGGCGCTCTAAGCGTGTCCGGCTGCGCTGCGGCGCAGCACCACCGCGCAGAGGCCGGCGGCGAGCGCCCAGCCGATCAGCCAGAACGGCGTGGTGGCCATCAGCTCGGTGTCGGGCGCGATGAAGCCGAGCCCGATGAGCACCACGGCCACGATTAGCGCGCCGACCTGGGTGCGTGAGCCTTCCTGCTTGGTGTTGTAGGTGGCGAAGGCGCCGACGATGGCGACCGCCACGATGATGGAGAGCACCTGCGGGGTGACGGGGAACGCGGCGTCGCCTCGAAGCAGCGCCAGCACGGCGTAGAGCACGAGCACGAGTGCGATGCCCATGAACGCGCCGCCGACGCGGAGTTGCACTGGAACCATTCGGCGAATCTTACTGGTTTTCGTACCAGCCCCAGATGATTGCCCGGCCGAGCGAGTGGAAGTTCAGGTTGAAGCCGAGCTGGGTGGGGTTGGCAATCTCGTCCGCGGGAAGCTCCGTGTCCACCGCGTGGACGGCGAACAGGTAGCGGTGCGGGCCGTGGCCGGCCGGCGGGTTCGCGCCGTAGTAGCCCTTGACGCCGCTGTCGCCGGTGAGCACCACAGCGCCAACGCCGAGGTCGTCCTTCGCGCCCGCGCCGGCGGGCAGCTCGGTGACGTCAGCCGGGATGTTGAACGCGGACCAGTGCCAGAACCCGGAGGCGGTCGGCGCGTCCGGGTCGAAGCAGGTCACAGCGTACGTCTTGGTGCCCTCCGGGGCGCCGGACCAGGACAGCTGCGGGCTAGTGGCATTGTCGCCGGCCAGCGAGTCGGCGAGGCGCTCGCCGTCGACGATGTCCTCGGACGTGATGTCGAAGGACGGCACGTCCGCCAGCGCGGCGTACGGGTCGGGGCCGGGGAAACGGTCGGAAACATAATTTGCAGTCATGTCCCCATTCCTACCGGAGAGTTAGTGACCGCCGCCACTCCACGCAGCGAACAGTTGCGCGTATCTCCCGTCGGCGGCGACGAGTTCGGTGTGGGTGCCGTCCTCGATGATGCGCCCGGCGTCCATGACCAGGATCCGGTCCGCGGCCGCCGCCTGGTCTAGGCGGTGCGCCACCACCAGTGCCGTGGTGTCTGCGGTGATCCGCGCGGCGGCGTCCTCCAGCGCGTTGGTGGCGTCGCTGCCAGCTTCTGCCGTCGCCTCGTCCAGGATGAGCACCTTCGGGCCTGAGAGCGCCACGCGTGCGAGCGCGAGCTGCTGCTCCACCTCCGGGGGTATGTCCTCCGCGCCTGCGCCGACGGCGGTGTCCAGCCCCTTCGGGAACAGGCGCGCGAACTGGGTGCCTTCAGGGTCGAGCCCGACACTTGCCAGCGCCCGCAGCAGGTCCGCGTCGGTCGCGCCCTGCGCAGCCATCGAGAGGTCCTCGCGCAGGGTGCCGGCGAACAGGTGGACGTCCTGGGTGAGCAGGGTGACGTTCTTGGCGGTCCACGTGTCGCTGACCTGCGAGGTTTCCACGGCCCCTACCCGGATGCTCCCAGCTGTGGGCTCCACCAGCCCCGCAATGAGCGCGGCGAGCGTTGATTTGCCGGCGCCCGAGGTGCCCACCAGTGCGGTAGTTGTTCCGGCCTCGAGCGTGACGGTGAGGTTGTCCAGCACGTTGGCGCCGTCTGGGTACGCGAACGAGACGTGCTCGACTTCCACATTCACAGGCTCGGTCAGGTCCGCCGGTACGGCCGTGGCGTCGCGTCCGTCCGCGAGCTTGGCCAAGCTCACCGCGCGGCCCACTGCGGTGGCCGCGCTCTGCAGCTCGCCGACGAAGAACAGGGCGTTGAACACCGTGACATCGGCGCGGATGACCATGAACACCGCAGCGCTCGCCTGGCCCGGGGTGACAACTCCGGCCGACGCGAGCCACGCGCCGACGCCAAGCGTGAGCAGCACCCACGCGGCGAAAGCGACCTGGCCGATTCCCGTGAGCCGGATGTCCCAGGGCACGCGGTCCATCTCCGCCTCCACCGCGCCCCACGAGGTCCGCCGCATCCGTGCCAACGCCCAGCGCTCCAAGTCGAAGGCGCGCAGCGTGGGCAGGCCCCGGACGGTATCCAGCAGCACCGCGTTGCGACGTGCTTCCGCCACGCTCACCGCATTGGACGCGCCGGGGATGGCGCGCACCACCGCGCGGGCAAACGGGTAGGTGCATATGCAGATCAGAAGCAGGATCAGGGCGAAGCGGACGTCGATAAGCAAAAGCCCGATGAACGTGATCGGGAAGACGAACACGGTGGTGAGCACGCGCGAGCCGATGTCGGTGATGGTTTGGACGACGTCGTCGATGTCCTTGGTCATGCGTGTGATGACGTTGCCGGTGCCGAGCTCCATCACCCGCGGCACTGGTGCGCGCAGGATCGCGTCGAGGCAGCGGCGGCGCAGGTCGATGGACGCGCGGGCGACTTTCTGGCCCACCACATAATTGCCCAGCGCCCGCAAGAACATCTCGACGAGCATGCAGGCCAACGCCAGGCCGACGGTCAAAACGAAGGCGCGGGTGCCGGTTCCCAGCAGTGGCACTGATCCGCCGGTGAGCGGGTCGACGCTACGGCCGAACAGGTTCGACTGCGTGGTGTAGACAGCGACAATCAGCGCCTGGATGATCAGCAAACCCGCCCACCAGCGCTTGTCCAGAGCGTTGGGTAGCGCAGACAGGTACGCGAAGGTCTCCTTCACGCTCGCGGGGGCGACCGCGTCAGTGCGTTCGTATTCGCGCGCCATTTACGCCACCTCCAATTCGGTTCCAGCGTGCTGCCACGCGGCGTTTCCGGTGATGACCACGGTGGTTTTGTCTGCTCTGAGCGCGGCGACGGCTGCCACGACGTCCGCCTGTGTCACGGAATCGAGGCCAGTGGTCGGGTCGTCCAGGATGAGCACGTCCGAGTCGGCGGCGAGCGCCCTAGCAAGCGCGACGCGCTGCCGCTGCCCGCCGGAGAGATTCAGGCCGGCCTCGCCCAGCGGTGCGTCCGGCAACTCGCCGCCTGCGTCTATGCCGCCGAGCCTGCGGAGGATGTCTTGGCAGTGGGCGGCGGCGAGCGCCTGCTTGACGACGTCCTCCGGCACATCCCCGCGCGGGTTCACGTTGTCTGCGATGGTGCCCTCAAACACGTTGACGGTGTGCGGCGGGAACAGCACGTCTGCGCGCTGCGCCCACGCGGCGGCGGTGGCGTAGGAACGCTCCGCCGGCTCGAGAATCCACAGACCCGCGCCTGGGACCGGGGTGTCTGTCGGCTCAGGCCCCGCCGCGTCATCGCCCGCGTGGTGCAGCTGCTCGATGCGTTGACCGCTCGCCACGGCCCTGCCCCACCCACTTGCCAGGTCGCCGAACGCGAAGCCCGCCATGTCCAACGCAGGCGGCACCAACAGTGCCACAGATGTCAGCTGCCCCGGGGTGATCTCCCCGCGCAGCGTCATCCACGCGCTCAAGCCCACGATGGCAAGGTTGCACAGCCACGCCACGCAGAACCTGGCAAAACCCAGCCAGACCTCCACACGCAGGTGCGTGAGCATCAACCGCTTCGCCTTCGCCGTTTCCGAGTGAAAACGCTCGGCCACGGTTGCGCCCGCGCCGAGGCCTTTGACGGTGCGGATGCCTTGCGACGCATCCGTGGCCAAGCCAGCAACATCCGCCTCCGCAGCGCGGCGCTTCAGCGACACCCGCGTCACCGGCCCCGCGGTCCACGCGGCGAACAGGGCGATAATCAGCGCGCTGGCTGGGATGGCCAGCGAGATCCACGGGGAGACCGACCACATCGCCACCATCGCGCCGGCCGCGTAGCCGATGGCCATCAGCGGAAACGACAGCAGCTCGCGGTATCGACCGACGGTGTTCGCGTCCGCGTCGATGGTGTTGAGCACCGTGCCGGGGCTTATCGCTCCCGCCCCGCGGCGCAGCACGCCCGAGGACAGGTGCTGCTGCGCGTTGTGGGTCACGCGGCGCACCGAGGCTGTGGCCAGGCCGTCGCCGGTGGCCTCGCCGATGAACTGGATGATGAAGATGCCGACCAATACTGCGAAGAGCCACCATGCGTTGAACTTTTCTTCCCCCACCAGGCCGTCCACGATCATGCCCACCACCACCGGCACAAACGCGGAGATGCCGGTGCCGATGAGGTAGCTCAGAATGTGCAGCACTAGCACGCCCGGGTATGCGCCTACCATGTCCCTGACCACACGGTTCCCGCTGCTCCAGCGTGCTGGGTGGAGCCGCGCCGGATCGTCCGCTGGCGGCGCGGGCGGGACGAACCAGCTGTACGTCTTCATTCTGCGCGGCGGTGGCATCATTCTGGAAAATCTAGCAAATATTGGGTTAAGGGTCAAAAAGTGTGTCCGGAATCGCGGATTTTCACGGATTGACCTGTAGGTTTCCGGAAAGTATATGCTCCGGAAGCATATATCTAGCCCC
>NZ_MKXT01000009.1:0-72379 GCF_001913985.1 Corynebacterium sp. S5S1 | reverse complement strand
GGCGGATTCTAGGGGTCGTTGCAACGATGATGGTTAGTTTGGTTTGATGCTACCGGTTTGTGTGAGGGCGTTGGTCATGACTTCGGCTGGGGTGCGCCAGTTGAGTGCTTTGCGTGGTTTGTGGTTGTGAATGTTGGCGATCATTTCTAGGTCCTCGGCGCTGTAGATGGACAGGTCGCTGTTTTTAGGAAGGTTTCTTCTGAGCCTGCCGTTGGTGTTTTCGTTGCTGCCGCGTTCCCATGGTGATCCTGGATGGCAGAAGTAGATGGGAATGTCAGTGGCCATGGTAAAAGCTTTATGACCAGCCATTTCGCTTCCTTGGTCCCAGGTAATTGATGACCAGATAGCTTTATCGATTCCTGCAACTGCCTTGTGCAGGGCTGTGAATACTTCTTTGCTGGTATGCCTTCCCGGTAGGTGGCCAAGGACAACAAATCGGCTAACGCGTTCTACTAGCGTGATTACCGCTGATTGGTTGTTTTTACCGAGGATGAGGTCGCCTTCCCAGTGGCCTGGCAAAATACGTTCACTTACCTCATCTGGCCGGTCGTCTATGAGGATCATGTCGTCGACGAAGCGTTGCTGGGCAGGTGTGCTGGAGCGGGTTTGACGTTTCTTGCGTTTCTTTCTACCTGTCGGCAAGTCCAAGCCAAGGTCTTTGAGTCTTCCTTTGGCCTGCAGGTAAAAGGCGTCATAAATCGTTTCGTGACTAATGCGCATGTCCTTATCAGTGGGGTAGTCGATGGGCAGGCGATTAGAAATCTCCTCAGGTGACCATTGTGCCCGCAATTGTGCGCATACATAGTCCCATAGTCTTTTGTTGGCTAGTAGTTTCGGTATTTTCGGCCGCAATCTCCGCGCACAGGCCTTTAACTGGGCTGTTTCTGCACGATACGGGCCTTGAGCACTGTGGTTTCTGCGTACTTCACGCTGAATTGACGATGCACTTCGCCCTAAACGGCGCCCAATCTCACGCAGTGGCACATCTTCGCGGAGAAGATCGGCGATGATGACGCGTTCTTCGAAGCAAATGTAGCGATTGCTGATGCGTTTATACGGATCTACCCCGCTAGGTAAGGCGGGAGGGGCAAGCCTTCCGGATTCGATGACATCATGGCGTTGGCGCAGCGCTTTCATAAGTCTGTTATACGTGCTGGCGTCTTCGCCGACGGGTATGAACTCTTCTCGTCGACCCTGGGATTTGGTGAGTCCTTTTTCGAAATCTAAACGCAGTCGACGATCAATTCCTACTGCCGCGCCAGCATCACCACCAGGCAGGCTCGCCAGCCGAAGGCGCAGATATTCCACTCTTAACTGCGTCTGGCGGACTTTCCGAGCATACTGACTCAACCGGATATGGCACCCAGCTTCCGTAGCTACGGCATAAGCCGCAGAAAGATGCATCCCACATCTTTTAGCAGCTTGGCGTACCGACAGTCCGCTTCGGACTAGCTCTACAAGCTGGAAAGCCTGGCTACCGCGGCGATCAACTCGTTTGGCTTTAAACACGACTGGCAATCCAAAGGCATGACAAAAATTCAAAGCATGCCCGTAATGACAACCAAGCTCACCAGCCGCCGAACGGACACTACGCCCACGACGATCCGATTCAGACAACGAATGAAACGGGCCAACAACCCCAGACACAACAACACCCTCCTAAGGGAAAGTGTTGCAACGACCCTCTGAACTCAAGCGCGGCCGCGCTTGCCGACGCCGCTCCCCTCCTCCCTAATCGATGCGCGGCGGCTCGTAGCCATCCGCCTTCAGCCACGCGACGTGCGGCGGCGTATTCATCCCCCACTCGGTGCGCGCCCAGAGGAAAGCCTGGGAGACCTCGGCCTCGGAATAGCCCCCATCGCGCAAGTATTGCCGGAAGCCATTCGGGCCTGGGTCCTTGATCCAGAGCCAGACGTAGTCGTCGAGGGAGTCGTCGGCAAGCAGGCCCTCCAGCCCGGCCGGCACAAACTCGCGTTCGGTACGCACCCGGTCCACTAGGTCCTGGTCAAGGAAGTCGTAGAGGTAATCCAGCGCGTCCTCAAGCTGCGCATAATCGAAGGGATCCATGCCGCCCAGCCTAATGGCGCTTGGTGCCCAAGACCATGCGGTCAATTTCCTCGAGCACCTCGTCCACGATGGCCGGGTTATAGGCTCGATAACCGCGCATGCGCAGCAGCTCCTCCTGCGCCGCCGTCAGGGCGGTCCGGCGAGCCTCCAACGCCACGTGGCGGGCCTGCCAGGCGCGCTGCTTGCGGGAGTCTTCGGACACATCCTCGCCATCACCAATTCGGTCTTCCAGCCACTGGATAACGTTGGCGGAAATTTCCGGATCAACCTTTTCGGCGTCGGGCGCTATATGCCCATCAGGCCGGAAGTGGGACAGCGCCTCGATGCTGGCCGCACGCGCGCGGGCCACCACGGCGGCGCGCATCTTATCGCTGGCAATCTGGGAAGCCTCCGTGAGATCGAGGCGCTCCATGAGCCACGGCAAGAGCAGGCCTGGCACCACCATCGTGACCAGCAGAACGGTCAGCGCGATGACTGCGAGCTCGTGGTGGAAACTAAATACACCGGCCGGGATAGACAGCACCAGTGCCAGGGTCACCAGGCCGCGCATGCCGGACCACGTCATCAGCAGCACCTCCTGCAGGCGCAGCGGCGCCACGCGCAGGCGGCCGCGGGAGACGTTGATGCGGTAATAGATGTACATCCACACCAAGCGGACGACAAAGGCCACGAGGGACAAGATGACGCCCACCACCACGGAATGCCACAAATCCGAGCCGACTTCCGCGATGGCCGTATTGACGGTCAGGCCGATGAGCCCGAAGGCCACGCCGGTAAAGAGCAGTTCGACCGTCTCCCAGAAGGACTGGCCGGACAGGCGGTCCTCGGCCTGGATATCGGCCCGGGAATTAAGTTCCACAGCCGCAATGACCACGGCGATAACGCCGGAGGCGCCGAGCTCTTCCGAAATGAGGTAGACAGCAAACGGCGTCACCCAGGTCAGCGCGTTGCGCGCGGTGACGTCGTGGACGTGGGTGATAAACAGCGCCACCAGCCGGCCGACGCCCCATCCCAGGCCGCCCGCGACGAATGCGGAGTAGAAAAAGTTCAGCACGCCGCCGCCAAAGGAGAGATCATCGCCTTGGGTTACGGCCGTCAAGGCAAGATTGAAAGCGACGATAGAGGCCGCATCGTTAAATAGGCCTTCAGTCTGCAAGGTAGTGATAATGCGCCGCGGGATGCCGGCGGGCTCGGCCACGGCGTCAACGGCGACGGGGTCCGGCGGGGCGATGGCCGCACCAATGAGGATGGCGGCGGCGAGACTGATGCCGGGCAGGAAGGCATAGGCCGTGAAACCAACGGCCAGCGTGGTGGCGACCACCAGCAGCACGGACAGGCTCAAGATGGTCACCCATTGCTCGCGGATAACACCCCACGAGGTGCGCCGGGCCAGCGCCCACAGCAGCGGCGGCAGGAAAATAGGCAGGATGAGCTCGGTGGGCGGCTCGAACTGGGGCAGGCCGGGGACGAAGACGGCGCAGGCGGTGATGATCGTCAGCAACGCCGGCCATGGCAGCCCAATCTTGTCACCGATGGCGACGACGAATACGGTCAGCAGCATGAGCCCAATGAGAACCAGAAGAACTTCCATGGGCTCAGATTCTACCCGCGCCAGGTATAGGGCTCAGGGCTTAACCGGTCGGGCTCGAATTGCGCGAGCAGCTCCGCGGCACTGTGAGCTTCGTACCCCAGCGAGGCCGCCAACTGCTTAACGACGTCCCCCTCATCCCCCATCTCCCGCATGGTCACCGCCCCATCGCGCTTAGCCAGGCGCTCGCCGGATTCATTGAGTACGAGCGGGACGTGGATGTACTCCGGCGGTTCGATGCCAAGCAGCGAGGCAAGATAAGCCTGGCGCGGCGCGGAGGAGAGCAGGTCATCGCCGCGGACCACTTGGTCGATGCCTTGGTAGGCATCGTCGACGACAACGGCCAAGTTATAGGCCCAGCCGGTGTCCTGGCCGCCGCGGCGCAGGATGAAATCATCAACCTCGCCCGTATAGGTGCCGTGAAGGGCGTCGTGGATGGTGAATGTGGAGACGTCGGCAAGCAGGCGAAGGGCAGGCTTGCGATTCTGGGCCGCAAGCTCGGCGCGCTTGGCCGCGCGCTGGTCCTCGGTGAGGTGGCGGCAGGTGCCCGGGTACTGTCCGGGGATGGCGTGCGGGGCGCGGGAGGCCTCACGGATATCCTTGCGAGAGCAATAGCATTCGTAGGTGGGCAGCTGGGCCAAGGCTTGCTCATAGGCAGCGTCGCGATCGTGCTGGTAGATAACCTCGCCGTCCCAGTCCAGCCCGAGCGCGCGCAGGTCCGTTAACTGACGCTCGGCCGATTCCTGGGAGGAGCGCTGCTTATCGATGTCCTCCACGCGCACCACAAAGCGCCTCCCCGTCGACCGGGCGAAAAGCCACGCCAGAAGCGCCGTGCGGAGGTTGCCAAAGTGCAGATCGCCCGAGGGGCTTGGCGCGTAACGGCCGGCGCCGGTGGTCGCGGAATTCATGCCCATAGTCTACGGGCTGGCACAATGGCAGGCATGGAAAAATCGAACGGCGCTGAGGTGCGCTTCATTCCCGTCCGCTCCACCCTCTACCCCTGGCTGGTCACCGTGTTTGTGGTGACCTTCCTGATTTCTAATATCAATGCCACTAAGGGTGTCCAGCTCGGCCCGCTGGTTACCGACGGTGCCTTCTTCCTCTTCCCGCTGGCCTATATCGTCGGCGATGTGCTCTCCGAGTGCTATGGCTTCAAATCCACGCGGCGTGCAGTCTATATTGGTTTCGCGATGGCCATCCTGGCGGCCGTGTGCTTCTATATCGCCATCTGGCTGCCGGCGGCCGATTTCTACGAGGGCCAGGAGGCCTTCGCCGCCACGCTTGGTCTGATGCCGCAGATTCTGGCCGCCTCGCTGGCCGGCTACCTGGTAGGTCAGCTGCTCAACGCCTGGACGCTGACCGCGATGAAGAAGCGCTCGGGCGAAAAGGGCCTCTTTGCGCGCCTTATCGCCTCCACCGTGGTGGGCGAGTTCGGCGATACTCTGCTGTTTTGCGCCATCGCCGCACCGGTCATCGGCGTGGATACCGTGGGCGGGTTTATCAACTACGTCATCGTGGGCTTCGTGTGGAAGACCCTGATGGAGGCCGTCATGCTGCCGGTGACGGCCGCGGTCATTAAGTGGGTGAAGAAGCGCGAGGACTACTTGCCGGCGTAGTAGCGGCCGAGGAATTCATCGCGGTAGGCCTCGTAGTAGCCGCCGTCGATGGCGGCGCGGATATTGTCCACCAAGCGAATCATGAACTCCACATTGTGGATAGTGCACAGCGTGCCGGCGAGGAATTCCTTCGCCTTGAGCAAGTGGTGCAGGTAGGCGCGGGAGTAATTCTCGGATACGTAGCCGCCGAATTCCTCGTCCACGCCGGCAAAATCCCGCTTGAAGCGCGCATTGGTGAGGTTCATGCGGCCGTCAAGGGTATAGACGCCACCGCGGCGCGCCAAGCGGGTGGGCGCCACACAGTCGAAGGTATCGGCGCCGGCCTCGACGGCGGTAAAGATATCGTCCGGCTCGGAGATGCCTAGCAGGTGGCGCGGCTTGTCCTCAGGTAGCTCATCGCACACCCAGCCGACGATGGTGCCCAAGTTTTCCTTTTCCAGCGCGCCGCCGATGCCGAAGCCGCCGAAGCCGCGCTTGCCGTCCTCGCGGGCGGCGCGGTCGAGGTCGAGTAGGCCGCGGGTGGCCTGGCGGCGCAGGTCCTCGTACTGCGCGCCTTGAACAACGCCCCACAGCGACTGCTTCGGGCGGTGGGCGCGCTCGCGGGTGAGGCGATCGTGCTCATCCAGGCAGCGCTTGGCCCAGCGGTGCGTGCGCGCGACCGATTCTTCCTGGTAAGTGCGCGTATCAACGAGCGTGGTCAGCTCGTCGAAGGCGAACATGATGTCTGCGCCCAACCCGTGTTGGATCTGCATGGACTTCTCGGGGGTAAAGCGGTGCTTGGAGCCGTCGATGACGGATTTAAAATCCACGCCGTCCTCGTCCACCTGCGCCATGCGTTCCTTTTTGGCGGCGCGGATGTCCTTATCACTGAGATCCGCAATATCCATCGCAAGGACCTTTTTGAAGCCCACGCCCAGCGACATAACCTGGAATCCACCGGAGTCGGTGTAGGTCGGGCCATGCCAATTTTCAAACTCGGCCACGCCGCCGGCCTCGTCCACGATGTCGTGGCCCGGCTGCAGGTAGAGGTGGTACGCATTCGACAAGATGGCCTGCGCACCGGTGGCGCGAATTTGTTCCGGGGTAAGTGTCTTGACCGTGGCTTTGGTCGCCACCGGGATAAAGGCCGGGGTCTGAATATCACCGTGCGGGGTGTGGATGACACCGCTGCGGCCGTGCTTGCCGGGGCCTTCGGGCAGGCGCTTGCCGACGTCGAAACTCAAGTCCATCTTTACTCTTCTTCCTTGTCTGCAGGGCTAGGGGTTGGGGCCGGGGTGGCGTGTTTAGCTTCCCATTCTTCTTCCAAGGCGGTGCCTTCAATATCCAGGGTGGGCAGAATCTTCGCCAACCACTTCGGCATCCACCACGTCGCGCGGCCCATGAGGAACATGGTGGCGGGGACGAGGGTCATGCGGATAAAGAAGGCGTCGAAAAGCACGCCGGCGGCCAAGGCAAAGCCAAAGATCTGAATGAAAGGCAGCGGCTGGTTAATAAAGGCCACGAAGACCGAAATCATAATAATGGCCGCGGCCGTGACCACGCGGGCGCCCTGGGTAAAGCCGGTGATAGTGGCCTCGTCCACGGCGCTATATCGCCCGCCGGTGCCCTCCGGATGCCGCGAGATATGCTCGCGCATGCGGGTGACCAAAAAGACCTGGTAGTCCATCGCGAGGCCAAAGGTCACGCCGATGAGGAAGATGGGCATGAAGGAAATCAGCGGGCCCGGCGCGGGAACCAGGTTCCACAGGCCTTCCTGCCAGACCAGGACGGTCAGGCCGAAGGCGCCGCCGACGGACAGCAGGAAGCCCAGGCCCGCAACCAGCGGCACCAGGATGGAGCGGAAGACCAACAGCAGTAGCACGATGGCCAGGCCTACGACGATGGCCAGGTACGGCGCCATGGCTTCCTCGAGGCGCTCGGTGATATCGAGCTGCACGGCGGTCAGGCCGGTCAAGCCGATATCGGTACCGGTGGCGTCTTCAATCTCGCTGGTGGCCGAGCGCAGCGCGTGCGCGACGTTGACCGTCGCGGCGTCCGTCGGCGCGGTTTCTGGGGTGACCATGATCTGCGCGGCGCGCTGGTCCTTACTCAGGCCGACAATCTGCGCGTGCTTCACGCCGCCCAGCCCCTTAAGCTGGTCCGCGGTGTATAGGAAGGACGCGAGCGCGGCCTTGTCCTCCGGCGAGGAATTGTCCGCAGCGTCTGCGGAGGTGTCTACTACCTCGGCGGCCGGGGCAATCTCCGGCTCGGCCTCGGCCGCGGGCTGGTCCGGCTGCGGCTGCTCAGGGGCTGCGTCCTCCGGCGCAACATCCTCTGGTGCAACGTCCTCTGGTGCAGCGCCCTCGGGCGCGGCCTCCGCATCTGGTGCGGGGGCGGGCGCGGGGGCTGGTTCGGGCTGGGATTGGGCGTCGACAAGCGGGGCGAGGGCGCCGGCCTCCGCGTTGACCGTGTGGGCATCGACCACGGCGAGGAAGGGGCCGTTGACGCCGGGGCCGAAGCCCTCAGACATGATATCGGCGGCCTTGCGCTGGGTGGTATCGGGATTGGAGGTGGTATCGGCCGGAAGGGCGAGCTCCATGTCGAGCACCGGCGCGGTCATCGCGCCCAGGGAGAGGACAACCAGCGCCATGGCCAGGCCGGGGACCTTCTGGACCAGGCGCACCCAGCGGTTGCCCATGGTGGGACCACGGCGGCGCTTGCCCTTGCGGGTCGGGTTGCCGGCCACGCCGGGGATGCGGCCATTGAAGGCCTTATCGCCCAGCACGCCCAGCATCGCGGGGATGAGCGTAAGCGACACCAATACGGCGATGGCGACGGTGCCGGCGGCGGCCAAGCCCATGGCCGTCAAGAAGCCGATGCGTGCAATGAGAAGCGCAAAAAGCGCAGTAAAGACGGTCGCGCCGGCAAAGACCACGGAGGATCCGGCGGTTCCCACCGCCATGCCTGCGGCATCGGGCCCGTCCATGCGGCGGCGCTCGGCACGGTAGCGCGAAAGGATAAACAGCGCGTAGTCAATGCCCACGGCAAGGCCAATCATGATGGCCAAGACCGGGGTCATATTATTGAGCTCAATCCAGTGGGTGGCAATGAACATGCCCAGCGCGCCTAGTCCCACGCCGATGACCGCGGACACCAAAGGCATACCCGAGGCCACCAGGGAGCCGAAGGTAAAGATGAGCACGATAAAGGCAACGCCGAGGCCGATGATCTCAGAGGTGGAATTGACCGCGATTTCATCGCCGAAGCCGGCACCATTGCCTTCTACGGTGAGGCCGCGGTCGCGGGCAATATTCATTGCCTCGGTAACGGTGTCTTTATCGGCCTGCTCCACGCTATAGGGCGACTCGGCGTCGAAATTAAAGGTGGTATAGGCAATGGTCTCGTCATCATTGACCATGGCGAGGTTGTCCGCGTCCGCGCGGGCGGATGCTTCCGGCAATCCCATGTCCGTGAACTGGTGTATCACCTGGTCCTGCAATCGAGGCGAGACCTCAAGCGGGTTGCCAAAGCGCGTGGTATCGCCC
Source organism: Corynebacterium sp. S5S1 (assembly GCF_001913985.1). Lineage (NCBI taxonomy): Bacteria > Bacillati > Actinomycetota > Actinomycetes > Mycobacteriales > Corynebacteriaceae > Corynebacterium > Corynebacterium sp. S5S1. Next base: position 63,584 of record NZ_MKXT01000009.1, on the reverse strand, counting down.
ATCTCTAGGTTGTCCTCGAGGTAGGAGATGGTGGCGTCGATGGCCTCGCGGTTTGCGGGATCAGAAAGCTTCTGGCCGTCTGGGGCCTTGAAGACCACGTTGACCGAGGGCGAGTTGGCAGGATTGCCGCCCTCTGGGAAGAGGTCCATGGTCTTGTAGGTGGCGTCGATGGACGGGGTTCCCTTGATGGAGAACTCGCTCGTCATCGGTTTCATCAGCAAGGCGGCGGCACCGCCGACGGCGGCGAGCAGCAGCAGCCATGCCACGATGACCTTCCACTTATGGAGGAAAGACCAGCGCCCAAGACGATAAAGCAATTTAGCCACGGGTAGATGTACCTTCGCATTCGCGTGGGGGACGGGTTGAACTTTGCCCTAGTGTAGTGGCCATACCCCACAATCCCCTATCGCGAAGCCACCTGCGTCCCAGTTTTCACAGCTGGCGGCCAGCCAGCCGGATTCCCCGTGCCTACCGAAAAATTAGGCAAAAGAAAATCCCGACCTGCGTAAACAGGCCGGGATCCCGGTGCGGTGGCGGCGGGATTTGAACCCGCGGTTGGGGGTTACCCAACAATCGCTTTCGAGGCGATCACCTTCGGCCGCTCGGACACGCCACCGCGTTCCAGACTACGGGAGTGGGCCCGAGCGACAAAATCGCTGCGCCGGCGGGGTGCCAGCGCAGCGAGATGCGGAAACGAGGGACGAGGATTAGTCGTCCTTCAGGCCGCCGATAACCTCGTTGGCCTTGTCCTTGATGCCTTCGGCAGCGTCAGACAGCTTGTCCTTAGCCTCGGAGGTGACCTGGTCGGCCTTGCCCTCGTTAGCTACGTCCTTGTTGTCGGTAGCTTCGCCGTAGGCTTCCTTTGCCTTGCCTACAAGGCCATCCTTCTTGTTTTCCAAATCGCCCATGTTCACTCCTTTGGGTAGATGGTTGTTCTATGACCACCACTATACGCACGTTTAGCGCAGGCCGTCGAAGAATTTCCGGAGCAACCCAGCGCACTCGCCTTCGAGGACGCCGCCGCGGACCTGCGGGGTAAAGGGGGCAGTGGGGGCACGCAGGACATCGATAAGCGAGCCGCACGCGCCGGTCTTGGGCTCGAAGGCGCCAAAGACCACGGAAGAAACACGGGCAGCTTGCAAGGCGCCGGCGCACATGGCGCAGGGTTCTAGGGTGACGACGAGTTCGCAGCCGGAAAGCCGCCAGCCATCGCCGTGCACGCGGACGGCCTGGCGAATGGCCTCGACCTCGGCGTGGGCGGTCGGGTCCGCAAGCTCTTCACGGCGGTTGACGCCGGTGGCAAGTTCGGTTCCGGTGGCGTCGTAAAGCACCGCACCCACGGGGACGTCGCCGGCCGGCGCACGCTTGGCGACGTCGAGGGCGCGGCGCATCCGAGCCTCAGCGCGCAGCAAGGGCTCAGGCGTTATCAATGACGTCTTCCAACTCATCGCCAAAGCCGAGCTCGCCGGCGATGCGCAGCAACATATCGGAAGGCCAGTCCTCATCATTGTCAATGATGTAGCCCACCTGGTCCTCGGATAGACCAAGGTCAGCGAAGATATCGAAATCGCCCTCGCCATAAGGATCGGCCTCTTCGGGGTCCACATCCGGGATTTCATGATCGTTGATATCCATGAAATCGGCGGCGAAGTCATCGTCGACGCCATAGGTGGCGTCCGAGATGAGCATCTTTACCCCGCCCGGCACTGGGCGCACGGCAATAAAATAGGCATCCTCCACGCACAGCAGCGCGAACGCAGCGCCCTCGGAACGCAGGCTGCGCACCGCATTGATGGAGGTCTGCGGATCCTCAAAGTCATCGTTGAAGCTGCGCACCAGCCATTGGCCCGCGTTGCGGGCGACGGTTACTGCGAAGGAGTAATTTTCGTTGCTCATACCTCGTGAGATTAGTCGTGTTGTGCCACAATTGTCATCGTGAGTTCTCAAGATGTTCAACGCCCTATCTGCATTATTGGCCTCGGCCTCATCGGCGGCTCTTTGCTGCGCGATCTCGCCGGATACAATCACCACGTTTTTGGCTACAACCACTCCACGTCCGGCGCCCGCACTGCAGTAAAGCAGGGTTTTGACGTCACCGATGATCTTCCGGCGATTTTGACCCGCGCGGAGACGGAAAACGCGCTCATTGTCATAGCCGTGCCTATGGGCGCGGTGGGCGAGGTGCTCGACGCCATTCAGGAGCACGCGCCGAGCTGCGGTATTACGGACGTCGTCTCCGTGAAGACAGCCGTACGCCAGCAGGTATTGGAGCGCGGAATGGAGTCGCGCTACGTGGGCGGCCACCCGATGGCGGGCACGTCCAAGTCCGGTTGGGATAACTCGCAGAAGGACCTGTTCCGCCGCGCGGCGTGGGGCATTACCTATGACTACGCCGCCGAGTGCGAGGCGCGCGGGGAAAAGATTCCGAAGCAGTGGATTGAGACCTTCACCGAGGTCGTGCGCATGACCCAGATGGTGCACGCAGAGGCGGTTCCTATCCGCGTGGCTAATCACGATGCCGCGGTGGCGCGCATTTCCCACCTGCCGCACGTCTTTGCGGAGATCCTCGCCGTGGTGGGCGATAGCGGCGGAATCCTGGCACAGTCCCTGTCTGCCGGTTCTTTCAAGGACGCTACCCGCGTGGCCGGCACGCACCCGGAGCTGGTGCAGCAGATGTGCGAGACCAATGCGCCGGCGTTGGTGGAGGCTTTGGACGAGGCCTTGGACTTGCTGCGCGATGCCCGCGAGAAGCTCGACTCCCCCGAACCTTCCATCGCTGAGCTTTCCGACGCCGGCTATCGCGCCCGCACCCGCATCGATGCCCGTTCCGGCGCGCGCAAAGAATCGGTCTCCCCAGTCAAGATTTCTTCCCGCCCGGTGCTGCGCCTGCACCCAGGCGGCCCGAAGTGGGTGGCACAGCTGCGCCAATCCGAGTCCCTAGGCGGGCGCATCGAGATTTTCTAGCGCTTTCGGCCCCGCAGGCCGGGAATGCGGGATGCTACCGCGGCGGCAATAAGACCTAGCACTGCTATGCCGGCATAAAGCCAAGCGCGGTCGGCGCTGGTCTGCGGGGTTTTCGGCGGTTCGGGAGTGGTTTCCGCGGTGAGAATCGCTTCCTTATCGCGCCCGCTCACTACTGCCTCGATCCACTCCTTGGTGCCGGCCAGCGTGGTAATAGCCGCACTAGGTGAAGGCAGGTCGGGGTCCCCGTTCGCGGTGCCCGCGGTGGCAAGTCCGGCGAGCTTACCGTCTACAAAGAAGGGGCCGCCGGAGTCACCACCCTGCATGCCGGCTCGGCCGGTGGAGTGTACGTCGAGAATGGCGCTTTCAATTAGTGGCATCGGGCCATCTGGCGCCCCACCCGGCATCGCCTCGCTGGCTGGCACGCTTTCCGTACCCTCCGGCATTTTAAGTCCCGGCATGGCCTCAGCCGCGGGAACGCTTTCTCCACCATCGGCATCCTCACCAGCGTCCGTGGCGACGCCCGCGCCAGCATCCGCGCCAGCAGGTGCGGCGGGGCTACCGCCGAGGAGCTCAGCCACTTCCATTTCCGCTTGGGGCAGCTGACCGCGGCGCGCCATAGAAGAACTACTGCTCCAGCCGTAGAGGGTGCCGCGTTTGCCTGGTTCAGGAACTTGGGTGGAAATCTCTGCGGGTTTTGTATCGGTGACAGGGACGGTGAGGTGGAGAAGGGCGGCGTCGGAAAGCGGGGACAGCGCCCACGAATCAGCGTCGTAGGTGGTTCCGTTGATGCGGGCTTGGGTGCCCTTATTATTCACGGACTCGAGGCAGTGGCGTGCGGTGAGCACCCATTGCGCGGCGACGAGGGTGCCGGTGCAATCACCGAAGCTGCCCACACGGCCGATTTTGAGCTGTGCAACGGTACGGGATTCCTCTGAATCCGCGGCTGGATCCCCATGTTCAAGGGCGCTAGCTGGGGCGGCGGTCAATGCCACAATGCTGGCGGCGAGCAAGGCAGGGAAGATTTTGTGCTGCATGATTAGTCCTTCTTTCCGGCAGGAACGGCGATGGCGATAACTTTGGCGACGGCCCATTCGGCCGGCCCCTTCCCTATCAGGCGGCGCCACAGGGTTGCGATAACGAGGAAGAGGGCGATGAAGGCACAGGCCCAGGCGGTATTGTGCAGGGCGATGTGGCCTTGCCAGTAATAGGCGGTGAGCACGTGCAGGATGTAGATGCTCAGTGACATCGCGCCCAGCGCCGCAAAGGGATAGGCCAGCTTGGGCGCAGTTCGGCCGACAAGCAAGCATAGGTGTAGGACGACTGCGGCGACGGCAATGGACAGCACAATCTCGCCCACTACGCCGGTGTGCCCGGTAAAACGCAGCCAGCCAGGAACGTCCGTAGTAAAGCGGAAGTAAAATCCGATAGCGGCAACGATGCCGGCTATAGCAGTGGAAGCCCACTGCGCGACTGCGCCTTGCTTGCGAATATAGATTTCATAGAGCAGCATGCCGGCGAGGAAATAAGCGACATAGGCCAGCAGTGGGTATACCTGCGGTAGGGTCAGCGGAGCGTATTTCACGGTCGCGGCTACGGTGGCCGCAGCGAATAGGATTAGCTTCCAGGCCCAGTGCAATGGGGGAACCCAGCACAGCAACATCATGGTGATGCCGATTACTACTAGGACGACCTGAATCTCTCCCCCTAGGGGCAGTAGCGCGAGGCCGATGAGTGTAATTATGCAGCCGCGGGCGAGGATGCGCAGAAGCGTCGTCACCGTGAAACTTCGGGCAATGATCATCAATGTGACGCCAGCCAAAATGGCAAAAAGCGCAGCGGGCAGGCCGTTGAGAATGACTTTGGTATGCCACACGAGGGAGGCCATGTGCAGGACTACCATGCCAATAATGGCAAGTGAGCGGGCTATATCAAGCCCAACGATGCGCGAAGATGCGGACACCGAGCGTTCTCCTTCAAGACAGAGGGGAGCGCGTTGCCGCAGTCCCCTTATTAATAAAGACTTTCTTTTTCTACTAAGAGAGTCTGGAAGGTTACTGTGGAAGCTTTATAAGTGTCCTGCATTTTATAAAGGGGTTTCTTAAGACCTATTACTGCAGCGAGAATCCGCCTAATCACGGAAGTTATCATCGCGATTTTTGCGCGACCGAGAGGGATCAGCGGCGAGCTTGAGAAGCGAGGCGCCCATTAAACCAAGCACAACTCCGCCTAGAAGAAGCCACAGGCTCCCAGAACCGAGCCATAGCGCAAGACCCAAGACAATGCCGGCAATGAGACCCGGCAGCAATGAGGAAGGCTTCATAGACGGGCACCTGCGAAATAGATTAGATACAAGAAAAACCGCCCGAAGGCGGCTCAGTTTGTGCGCCCGGAGGGATTCGAACCCCCAACCTTCTGATCCGTAGTCAGATGCTCTATCCGTTGAGCTACGGGCGCAGACCGTTGGTAAGCAGTGCGTGCGCTCTGCTGTGCAACGAGAAATAACTATACCCACGGTCTAGAAAACTACCAAATCCCCAGTTCACTTAGTGTTTACCCACGAGAAGCGGGAAGGCTTTAGGAAGGAATGAGGTCGGCAACTTCGGCGTCGGAAAGCAGGGCGTCCTGAAATGCCTGCAGGGTGGTCTCGTGGTCGAAGTCAATGCCGATGAGAACAATTTCAGCACCAGGGGTAACGCCATTGGCCGCCCAGAGCGAAGCGGGCACGATCTGGAGGTTCGGGCCAGCTTGCTGCCAGGCGTGCGCAACGCGCAGATCGGTATCGATCCAGCAGTACCCCTTGGAACGTACAAGGCCGGTGCTAGCCCGCAGGGCGGCAAGTAGACGCTCGCGATTAAAGGGGCGGTCGGCGCGAAAAACGACGGAGGAAATGCCATATTCCTCGGTCTCGGGGATATGCGGGTTGACCAGTTCTTCGGCGTAGCCGTGATAGGTGGCAGCGGTAGCGGTGTCATACAAGTGGGCATCGAGGACAAGCCGTGGGTCGATAACACCGTTGGTAACAATCACGACGCGGGCGCGGCGGTTCATGGCGCGAACGGTAGCGATGACACGTTCGGTTTCGGCAGCATCAACCAGATCGGTCTTAGTAACAAGGATAAGGTCAGCAAACTCGACTTGGTCCACTAGGAGGTCGGCCACGGTGCGATCATCGCTGGGTGTGGCCTCAATATTCTCAGACGCGAGGCTCTTGCCGCGACGCAGGCAATCAAGAAAAGCGGAAGCATCCACGAGAGAGACCATGGTGTCAATAGGGGCGACGTCGGCAAGCGTGGTGCCGTCCGCAAACTCCCATTCAAAGGTGGCGGCCACGGGCATAGGCTCGGAAATGCCAGTGGACTCGATGACGATCCGATCGAAGCGGCCGGAGCGGGCCAGCTTACCTACGGATTCGATGAGATCTTCGCGCAGGGTGCAGCAGATACAGCCATTGGATAGCTCGACAAAGCGGTCCTCGCCGCGCTCGAGGTGACCTTCGCCGGCAACGAGGGCAGCATCAATATTAACCTCGGAGAAGTCGTTGACGATGACGGCAAGCTTGCGCCCTTCGCGGTTGGCAAGCAGGTGGTTCAAGAGCGTGGTTTTTCCGCTGCCCAAAAATCCGGACAGCACGGTAACGGGTGTAGCCATTCCCTAATGATAATGTTTTTCATTAGGGAATGGCTACGTCACCTAGATTGAAAGGCCGAAGATAGGCACTGCCAGCAAGTACACCGTCAGGGTGATGAGGAAAATGCCGATGATATTGAGGCCAAGGCCACCCTTGATCATCTCGCCGATCTTGACGTAGCCAGAGCCATAAGCAATGGCGTTCGGCGGGGTGGCAACTGGGAGCATGAATGCGCAGGTTGCCGCGAGGGCCACCGGAATGGTCAGGAGAAGGACGTTGATATCGCCATCGGCAGTAAGCCCCACGCCCACGGCGACGCCACCCATAATCGGAATGAACGTAGCCGCCGTAGCCGTATTGGAGGTGATCTCCGTCAAGAAGAGCACCAGCGCAGCCACGGCAGAGACGATGAGGACAACGGGCAGGACGCTAAGACCCTTGGCCATCTCACCAATCCACAGGGACAGGCCGGAGGAATTAAAGACCGAGGACAGCGACAGGCCGCCGCCGAAGAGCAGGAGGACGTCCCACGGCATTTCATTGGCCGTCTTCCAGTCCAGCAAACGGATGCGGCGCTGGTTATCCGCGGGCAGGATAAAGAGCAAGATGCCAGCGGCAATGCCCACGATGGCATCGTCATAGTTCTCAAATTCTTTGAGGACCAACGGCAGGGTAACCCAGGCTGCGGCGGCGAGGACGAAGATGATGCCGGTCATGATCTGGGGGCTGGTCCAGGGGCCGAGGGCTTCAATTTCGTCGTTAATAAGCTCGCGGCCGCCTGGAATATCCTTCATCTCCGGCTTGAAAACGGTGATGAGCAGTGCCCAGGCAATCAGCAAGAAGATTGCTGCAAGCGGCACACCAACTGCCATCCACCGGCCGAAACCAAGGGTAACGCCCCAGGTATCGGCCATATATGCGTTAAGGAAGGCATTCGGCGGGGTGCCGATGAGCGTACCCAGCGAACCGATGGAGGCGGAATATGCGATGCCCAGCATCAGTGCCGTGGCAAACTTCTTCTGTTTATCCCAGCCGCCTACGGTTTCCGCGGTCAGTGCCAGCACCGAGGTGCCGATCGGGAGCATCACCACGGCCGTGGCGGTATTAGATACCCACATGGACAAAAAGCCGGTGGCCAGCATGAATCCCAAGATCAGGCGCTTGGGCGAGGTGCCGATGATCTTCACCACGTACAGCGCTAGGCGGCGATGCAAGTTCCAGCGCTGCAGAGCAAGCGCGATAAGGAAGCCACCCATGAACAAGAAAATGGTGGCGGACGCGTATGGGGCACCCACCTCTTTAATCGTTCCCACACCGGCGAGCGGGAAGATGACCAGCGGAAGCAGCGCGGTGGCGGCGAGCGGAATGGCCTCGGTCATCCACCACACGCCCATCAAGATGGTTACGGCAGCGACGGTGCGGATGGCGCTGAGCGTGTACTCGGCTTCCGGATCTGCACCTGCGGAGCCCTGTACGGTCTCGATCGCATTCGAGGGGAAGAAAAAGAAGACCAGTACGGCCAAACCCAAGCCGATGAAAAGGCCGATGAACTGGCGGCGCCACTCGCTACGCGGCGCTCCGGGGGCTTCGTCACCTTCGGTGTGGGCAGTAGATTCGTGAGTATGCGGGGTGGTCATACCGCGCGCTCCTTCACTTAGAGAGGATTGTGCTGTGGGATATGCTCCGTGTTTCCCAGTTTATTAGCTAGGCCGAGGCAGCAGACCGAAAGTTATCCAGTTCACTGCGAAGCATGCACTGACCATACAAAACATGTGACGCAGAAACCATATCCCGCCACATAGAACTACCCCCGCACCCCCACAGAGCACACACTGCACCTGCCCGAAACCAGAAATGAGTCCACCACTTCCCTACCCCCGAGCTAAGGAACGGCGAGTTAGATTCCCAGTACGGTCTTGGCAATCAGGAAGTAGATAATCAGGCCCGTGGCATCGCAGAAGGTAGAGATAAACGGGTTGGAGAATACTGCTGGATCGGCGCCGATGGTCTTAGCCACGATGGGCATGAGCCCGCCGACGGTCGCAGAAATCGAACAAATCAAAAACAGCGTCGAGCCGATGACGAGGCCGATGCTTAGGCCATAGACCAAGGTGGCCAGTCCCAAGCCAGCTAGTCCCAGCACCGCGCCGAGTAGCATGCCGACGCGCAGCTCGCGCCACATGACGGCAAGGAGATCGCGCGTGCGGACATCGCCCAGCGCCAAAGCACGGGTCACCGTGGTGGCAGCCTGATTGCCGGTATTGCCACCAGTGCCGGTCAGCAGCGGGATAAAGAGCGAGAGGACTACGGCCTTGGCCAATGTGTCTTCAAAAGAATCGAGCACCTGCACCGTCAGTAGCGCAGAGACGGCCAATACGAGCAGCCATACGATGCGCGAGCGCACCAACTTGAGCAAAGGTGTGGATAGGTACGGTTGCTGAAGTGCCTCGGTGCCGCCAGCACGAGCGGAGTCCTCACTATCTTCTTCTTCCACGATGTCCGTAGCATCGTCCCACGTCAACAGGCCAACTAAGCGGTGAGAATCATCCACAATGGGCAACGCAAGGATATCCAATGGGAGGAACCAACGCGCGGTTTCTTCCGCGTCAGCACTAGCACGGGCAAAGATGGGGTCGTGCATAATATCGGCCATGGTCAAAGCGGCATCGGCGGTAAAGATTTCACGCAGGCTCACCACGCCCACCAGGCGCCTATCCTCACGGGTAATGGGCACGGTATAGATGGTTTCCAGCTCATTCGCCGTCTCCTGCAGTTTGAATAGCGCGTCCTTAACGCTCATCTCTGGGTGGATGACGGGCACCTCGGGCGACATGCGGCGTCCCACCGAGCCCTTGTCATAGCCCAACACCACGCCCGTGACGTCGCGCTTGGACTGAGTCAGTGAGCGCAGCAGCCGGTCCGCAATCTCCGCGGGCAGCTCATCCAGCAAAGCCACGCGGTCTTCCGGATCAAGCTCATCAAAGAACTCATAGACATCGGCATTGCCCAGCTCATCGATGATATCGGCCTGGTGCTTTGCATCGAGGGCGTCAAAGACGACGATTGATTTCTGGCGCGGCAGCAAGCGCAGGGCCAAGGCTGAGCGGACGGCATTTTGTCGCTCGACGACGGCGATGAGTTCCTGCAGGGGCACCTTCTCCAGGAGTTCCTGGAGACGTGGGGCCTTGGTGGGGCTAATGGCGTCTTCTTGTTTTAGCCATGCCTCGACAATATCGCTAGCCCGCTCGGTGGTCTCCGCCATGGCCTACCCGCCTTTCCAGCCCCAGGTTATTGACTTCAGCCTTCTTAGACTACGCCATTTGCCCAGAAAATCCGCCAGATATCATCCCTGACTACATGAGGACATCCAAAAGCCACCTCGATAATGGCATCGGGACGACTACAGGAATAGACCCCATAGGGCGAAGGCTGCTAGCAAAGAAACCAGACCGGCAGTACTGGCCAAAATGATTGCATGCGGGAGGGGAGTCTGCGAAGAAAGGGCGACGTCAACAAGCGAGGCACGTTGCCACACCGCCAAGACCAGCGCCAGCACCCCGGCGGCAAGGAGGACGAGCGGCAAGAAGACGCGCACACTCACCGTCCGCATCACACCTAGCAACACTAAGGAAAGGGCCAAAAGGGTGCGCTGCCACGACAGGCGCGTACGCTCTGGTTGCAGGCCGGGATCAAAGGGCTGGTTAGACAAGGAACTCGCCTACCAAAAGCGCACCGGCCACCACCACGATCACAGCAACAAGGACCGGAAGGCCGAAACTAAACGGAAGCGATCGATTCTCTCGCATCGCGCGCTCTGATTGCTTCCAATGCCCCCACGCCACCACGGGCAAGATTATGGCGACTATCAGCATGAAGACCGACACCGCAGCACGCAGGGCGCTTGGAAGGGGAACATCAAAGGCCTCAAGTGCTACTCCGCCAGCAATCAACGCTAGGGAAGTGCGAATCCACGCCAGGAACGTGCGCTCATTAGCGAGCGTGAAACGCGGATCAGGGTCGGTGCCGACTGCAAACACCGAGCGGGGAAACCTCGAGTCACTCATGGGCACCACTTTATATTCATTTATCTCCTACGTCGCGACAAGCCCACGCAAAACTTCGCCTTCCCGTAGCCTCATAGGCACTGGCCAGCCCTCTGAGCAAAGGAGCATCCGCCTCTATGTACCAGCCCGTGTGCAAATTCAGAGTGACCTCCCCAAACGAAGAAAGTTCTTCAGCGAAGAGAACATCGAGCGCGTTAGCACCCCAAATCCGCGCCCCGATCCCACCGGATTGCGCGAGGTCATTATTAACAACGGTCCCTGTCCTACAAAGAACCATACGAAGTTCGATTTTCTCTTTGAGCTCATCCGGATGGACTACATCGTGATTATGGGGCTCTGCCCCTTTGCCCTGACCGGCCTTGCTACCCACCTCGCTGTGCTCATCAGCCTGCCTATCATTGCATTCGGCATTTCCAAGCCCGTTCGCTGGCTGGCCTCGACCCACAATGAGCGCACTCTACTCCGCAAAGCGTGGGCCAATAATTGGCTCGAGTTTTATCCGATACTGATGGGAAACTTCTACCACTTTGATTCCAAGGAAGAAAAGAACCCTATAGGCGATGACCACTATTACTTCCACCGGGCGCGCATCATGGTGTTCTTTCCTGATGGCTCCACGGAAGTACTACCAGAGCTCGCAACCGTGAAGGCTGTCGACTATCCGCCTGAATTGATGAGGTCAGATGGCACCATCTTTGCGAAACGCCCGGCTGATCTGCGTGTGAGCCCCACCATTAATAATGGCTGGGCGCTACTGACCGTGCTCGCCGGTGACCCCGTATCCGCCGGCACTCCCGATATCGGCTTGAATGAGCAGCAGATAGAAGCAGCGCTTGCCCAAGTGGAGCGTGAGTGGGCACCCGGCATTCTGAATTAACCCGCCGCAGCGAGTTATAGTCGGTCCATGATTGAAGTTGCCGCCGTAGTTTTCCGTAATTCCTTTGGCCATGTCCTCACCGTGCGCAAAGATTCTTCCACCAAGTTCCAACTGCCCGGCGGCAAGCTTGAGGCTGGCGAAACCCCCGCACAGGCCGCAGCCCGCGAGGTTGCAGAAGAAATCGGCGTTGACGTCCGCCTCCCAGAGCTTTCCCCGCTCGGCATCTTCGACGCACCGGCCGCCAATGAACCCGGTGAAACCGTACGCGGGCATATCTTTACTTATCCACGCCCCGTCCTTGCCCGAGCGGCTGCCGAGATTGCCGAAGTCGCATGGGTAGACCCCACCAACCCAAAGCGGGAGCTCGCTCACCTGCTGCGCGACGAGGTCTTTCCTGCCCTGGAATCCTAAGGCCCCGCTTGGTCCCTTAGGAATTTCCTATTGCGGCTCCTAAGGGGGCAACCTAGAGTTATTTTCATCAGAATTGAGCGATGAAAGGACTGTCCTCCGTGCCGCAGCAATCCACACCCGGACCTATCGTGACGATTACTTTCCTCGTCTTAGGAGTCATTAGCTCTATTATCGCGATTCTCATGGTGCCTGCCCTCTTCCACGAGGTCACTTCCCTGCGCGCTGCGGCGTTTACCGGAAGCTTTATTTTCGGCACCGGCATGCTCACACTTTTCCGCCGCTGCGCCAAGTACCAGCACAAATAGCAGATTTCTCCGCTGCATAGAGCCGACGAGAATAGAAAGCGCGAATTAAAAATCCCGAGCGCGCACGCTCGGGATTAGATGGCGGAGATGAGAGGATTCGAACCTCCGGACCCCAGAAGGGTCAACTCCTTAGCAGGGAGCCCCATTCGGCCGCTCTGGCACATCTCCACGGTTCACAAGGAACCTCGTTTGAGAATACCTGCCTGCCCCGCCGCTGCCAAACTAGCCCCCTGCTTTCGCTCCCGCAGCAAAGGCGCAGGCCCTAAAGTGGTATCCATGATTCGCTCCGACCTGAAAGCCATCCCTGCCTACGTCGCTGGTGCGCGCAATGATGACGCACTCAAGCTTTCCTCCAATGAGGCCGCGCACCCGCCCCTGCCAGAGGCAGCCGCGGCCATGGCAGAGGCCGTGACGAAGGCTAATCGCTACCCGGATTTTGCGGCCACCGCGCTGCGCGAGGACCTCGCCGCGCACCTGGGCGTGGATTATGGACAGGTTGCGGTGGGCACCGGATCGTCCGCACTGTGCCAACAGTTGGTGGAAATTGCCGCTACCCCTGGTGAACAAGTCCTCTTCCCGTGGCGCTCCTTCGAGGCCTACCCCATCTTCGCCCAGGTGGTGGGAGCCCACCCCATCCCGGTTCCGCTCAGCACAGACCAGCGCGTGGACCTTCCTGCCATGGCGAAGAAAATCACGGATAAAACCAAGCTTATCTTCGTGTGCAACCCCAATAACCCTTCCGGCACCACAGTGACCAAGGACGAGTTCGCCGCCTTCATGGATGCTGTGCCTGCCGATGTCCTCGTAGCCCTCGACGAGGCCTATATCGAATACAACCGCGCCACCGACACCCCGCTGGGCACGGAGCTAGTGGGCACCTATCCCAACCTGGTGTGCCTGCGCACCTTCTCTAAGGCCTATGGGCTGGCCGGAGTACGCATCGGTTATGCACTTGGCCCGGAAAATATTATCGAGGCCCTCAATAAAGTGGCCATCCCCTTCTCCGCCAGCACCGTGGCGCAGGTTGGTGCCCGCACGGCACTGGCGGCGCAGGATTCGCTGCGGGAGCGCACCGATGAGGTCGTCGGCCAGCGCGAGCGCTTAGAAGCAGCCCTGCAGGACTGGGGCGTGCCGCATTCCGAGGCAAACCATGTCTGGCTGCCGGCTAAGAATCTTGCCAGTCTTGGCACTCCACAGGAAGTAGCCGCTCGCCTGGCCGAACGCGGCGTGCTCGTGCGCGCATTTAGCGAAGGCCTACGCATTACCGTAACCACCGAGGAAGAAACCGACACCCTGCTGCAGGCGTGGAACGCAATCATAGGAGGCTAAATGCGATCACTCATTAACTTCGCCCTGAACGTCTTTGCCATCGCGGTGGCGCTGTGGGCGGTGGTCACCGTCATTCCCGGCATCACCATCACCCCGGCCGAGACCGGCAATTTCATCGCCATTGCCATCGTCTTCATCATCATTAATGCAGTGGTCATGCCGGTGTTGCGTGTCCTTGGCGCACCGCTGACCTGCTTGACGCTTGGGCTGTTCTCCCTAGTCATTAACGGCGCGGCGCTGATCATTGTGGAATGGGCGCTCAATGCGCTTGACCTCGGAATTGGCCACCTTGTCATCGACTCTTGGGGCGCCGCGATTATCGGCGCCATCGTGCTGTCCATCGTCAGCAGCGTCATCAACTTCTTTACGAGCCCGCTCCGGCAGCGCGATTAGCCGCCCGCAAATGGCGGCAACACGTCCACGCGGGTCACGCCAGCCAGTGGGGAATCCATGGCGGTGTTCCCGGCGCCGTCGATAAGAAAGCTACAGCGCCCCAATACCTCCTTCAGGCTCATGCCAGCCTCGGTGGTTCCGGCATGTTCCCTGCCCAGCTGCGCCACCAGATCACCCAAGGTGGCGGGGGCTTCTACCTGCTCAGAAGCCACGCCCGCAGCGGCGCGGGCGGCGGCGAAATAGTGAACGGTCAACATGCCCTCTACTATGCCCCGCACGCCCGTGCCATGTCGAGACCGCGGGTAAACTAGCCGCCATGCGCACACCCAAGACTCACGCGCGCGAGGTCGCCGCGGCCCTGCCCGCACGCCAAGCCACCACCGTGCCCCTCACCCAAGCGCAGGATATGGTTCTGGCTGCGGATGTCCACGCCGGCTTCCCCTCCCCTCGCTTTGATAACTCCCAGATGGATGGCTACGCCCTCCCGCAGTGCACGGCCGGAACCTACCCGGTGGGCCCCACCATCGCGGCCGGCACTGAGCCCGCCCAGGTACTCGACAGCCCGCTTTCCAACGCCTGCCCCATCATGACCGGCGCCAAGGTACCGGAAGGAACTGCAGCCATCGTGCCCATCGAGCGCTGCGAACCACAAGAATTCCTCGCTCCGGGTGACCGCATTACCGTGCCAGAGACCTCGCCAGGCCAATTCATCCGCCGCACCGGCTCCGACCTGGAAAAAGGCGCCCTCCTCGCCGCCCGCGGCGATAAGCTCACGCCGGTGCGCTTGGCCGCCCTCGCTTCCCAAGGAATCGACGAGGTAGAGGTCTACCGCCCCGCCCGCATCCTCATATGCACCGGCGGCGCTGAAATCGGCCACGGCAGCGCCGCCATTCCGGATGCCAATGCACCACTCTTAACGGCAATGGCCGGCCGCGCCGGCATCGACGTCGCGGGCTATATCACTACCGACGATGACCCACAGGCCCTAGAGCGCGCTTTCACAGAAGCCATCGCGCAACACCGCCCGGACGCCATCATTACCTCGGGCGGAATTTCCGCCGGGAAATTTGAAGTAGTCCGCCAGGTACTCGATGGCTGGTTCGGCCATGTGGACCAGCAACCCGGCGGCCCGCAGGGCATTGCCACTTTTCACGACACCCCAGTGATCTGCTTGCCTGGAAACCCCATTTCCACGTTGGTGAGTTTCCGTCTCTTCGTTGCCCCTGCGCTCGGTTGGGCTCCGCAGCCTTTCCGCGTCCCCCAGGCCGCGAGTATCGACGGCCTCCCGCACAAGGACCAATTTCGCCGCGGGCGTGTCGATTCGCATGCCCACATCCTCGGTGGCGCCAGCTCCCACCTGCTCGCCCAAGCGGCAGACGCCACCCATCTCATCCGCATCCCTGCCGATCAACGCCTCGAAGCAGGCGAGGAAGTAGAGGTCTACCCACTATGAGCCCACAGCGCACTGCCATCGTCATCGTCGCTTCTACGCGCGCCGCCGCGGGCATCTACGAAGATCGCTCCGGCCCCATCGCGGTGGACTTCTTGCGCCGCAAGGGCTTTGACTGCCCCGACGCGCGCATCGTCCCCGATGCCGATATTGCCGCCGCTGTTGCCGCCGCCTTTGCGGAAAAGCCCGCGGTCATCCTGACTTCTGGCGGCACCGGGCTCACGCACGATGACCAGACGGTAGAAGCCGTAGCACCACATATCACCCGCGAGCTGCCCGGCATTGCGGTGGCCTTCTGGCAGAAGGGATTGGAAACCGTGCCCACCGCGGTGGCTTCTCGCGCCGTTGCCGGCGTCAATGATTCCACCTTTGCCATAACTCTTCCCGGTTCTACCGGCGGGGTAAAAGACGGCTGCGCGGTTTTGGAAGAATTAATCGTTCCGATCGTCGATATGTTAGAAGGAAAACATGAGCACTGATCCCTCCTATGTGGCCGAGCAAACCGGCTGCACCATTAGCACGCTGCTGAGCGATCAACCTCTAGAATCCCTCCTTGCCGCTGCCAAGGAGGAGACTGCCACGGCCGCCATGGGTGCCGTTGTCACCTTTGAAGGCATTGTCCGCGATCACGATGGCGGCCGGCCGAATGTCACCCTACTTTCCTATAGCGCCCACCCATCCGCACCAGAAAAACTGCAAGAAGTCACCGATTCCGTTGCGGCCAACCACCCAGTGCGCCTGTGGGCCGCCCACCGTACAGGTGATCTCAAGGTCGGTGACCTAGCCTTTGCCGTAGTAGCGGCCGCCGCGCACCGCGGCGATGCCTTCCGTGCCGCCGAGGAATGCGCCGATCGCGTCAAGGCGGAGGTCCCCATCTGGAAGGAACAAAGCCACGGCGATGGCTCCACCAATTGGGTGGGCCTGGAATGAGCACCCGCTATGCCCGCCAGGAAGCGCTCTGGGGCGAGGAGGGACAGCGCAAACTCAGCGAAGCCCACGTAGCGGTCATTGGTGCCGGCGGCCTGGGCTCCCCGGCCCTGCTTTACCTAGCCGGGGCGGGCGTGGGCCGCATTTCGCTTTTTGACGACGACGTGGTCTCCCCCTCCAACCTGCACCGCCAAGTCATCCACACCACCGCCGCCATCGGCACGCCGAAGACGGATTCCGCCGCGGCCGCCGTCCGCGCGCTCAATCCAGAGGTGGACATCACCTGTCACGGCCGCCTCGAATCAGCGACGGCACTAAAACAATTGCGCGGCTGCGATCTCATCCTCGACGGCACCGATAACTTCGACGCCCGCTACCTCAGCTCTTGGGCTGCCCACGAGCTCGGCATCCCACACGTATGGGCCTCCATCCTCGGCTTTGATGCCCAGCTCAGCGTTTTCTGGTCCGGCCACGGCCCCGTCTACGAAGACGTCTTCCCCACCGCTCCCGCACCCGGTGAGGTTCCTTCCTGCTCGCAGGCCGGAGTCTTAGGCCCGGTGGTCGGCGTTGTCGGCTCGGCCATGGCCCTCGAAGCCCTCAAACTCATCACCGGCGTGGGCACTCCACTCATCGGCACGCTCGGCTACTTCGATGCCCTTTCCGGTACCTGGGAATACATTCCCCTCCAGTCCACCGGCGCACAACCCACCAAGCCTGCCGACGCCCCCGATGTCCGCGATATTCCCCCACACGCCCCGCTTATCGACGTCCGCACCTCCCCCGAGCGTGCCCAATCCGCGATCCCCAATTCCACGCACTTTGAGCTCGACCGCATCCTCGGCGGCGAAAACCCCGACATCGAACCGGATGCTCCGGCCATTATCTACTGCGCCAGCGGAATGCGTTCCGCACACGCCGTCGATGTCCTTCGCAAGCGCGGCTTCACCAACGTCGTCTCCCTGCGCGGCGGTATCAATTCCTGGCTCGAGCAGCAGTAACCGAATTCCCCTTGGCAAGACCGCAGCCTATCGGTCGATTTTGGTCTTATGCTCCTTATTCCGCGCAAAAAGGAACCATACAAGTGGCCCGAGGAACGGGTAGGCAAATGCCGCCATCGCCAGCAGTATTTTGACCCCTACGCTATATCCCGCGCGAATGATGGATATGAGCGAAGCCACCCAAAAGACCAACAGAGCGATAACGATGACGGCACCTATCCCGCCCGCAAGCCAGCCATATGATTCTGGTACCTGTTCTTCGGCCAAGTAGGAAATATAATTTGTCATAGTCACCTCGACGTTAACGGTGTTTGAAAGTCCGTAGCTCAAGGTAAGAATTCAAGGTAAACGCTGTCTGGCCGTGGACTTAATTTTCACTGTCACCCAGCGAAACCATCCAAAACGTGAGCAGGCACCCTACCGAATCGGTAGGGTGCCTTAATACTGCACTCCCTTACTCAGAAGCTATAAGCTTCTATGCTCCTTTAACTTCGAAAGGAAGCTTAGGCAGGCGCGGAGACGGCGGGATTTGAACCCGCGGAGGTATTACCTCGCCGGTTTTCAAGACCGGTGCATTCGGCCGCTCTGCCACGTCTCCATGCTGTTCTTCGAAAACACTCATCGTGCCTACGAAGCAACTTGGTCAGTGTACTAAATAGATAGCCCGGTTTCCCAAAAAGCCACCTGCAACACTGAATGTCACCGTAGAATACTCCGAATTCAGTGGCTCAGAACACACAAGATTCGTTAGATTGGATCCATGACTACAACACGCATGAAGGCCATCGTTCAGACCGACCCGCAGGATCGTCGGTCCTTAGAGCTCCGCGAAGTCGATGTCCCGCAGCTGCGTCCAGGCGAAGTGCTTGTGAAGGTGCAGGCGGCCGGCGTTAACCGCGGCGATATCCTGCAGACGATGGGTGCCTATCCGCCACCACCGGGGGCGTCGGAAATCTTGGGCTTAGAAGCAGCAGGCACCATCGCCGATGCCGGAGATACGAACTGGGAGGTAGGCACCGAGGTGGGCTGCCTGCTTGCCGGTGGTGGCTACGCCGAATACGTCGCGGTTCCGCAGGACCAGCTGCTTCCCGTGCCCAAAGGGTTGAGCGTTGAGGAAACTGCAGCGGTGGTTGAGGTCGGGTGCACCGTGTGGTCCAACCTGGGCATCGAGGCAGGCCTTCACGAGGGCCAACGCGTCCTCATCCATGGCGGAGGCGGCGGCATTGGTACTTTTGCCATTCAGGTAGCCAAGGCGCTCGGCGCAGAGGTAGCGGTGACGGCCGGGTCACAGGAGAAGTTGGAGCGTTGCCGCGAGCTGGGCGCCGATATTCTCATCAACTATAAGGAGCACGACTTCGTAGAAGAGTTGAAGGGAAGCTGCGATGTCATTCTGGACATCATTGGCGCGAAATATCTGGAAAAGAATATGAAGTGCCTAGCTAAGGACGGCAAGCTCATCATCATTGGCATGCAGGGCGGCACCAAGGCGGAAATCAACTTGGGCGCCATGCTGCCCAAGCGCCTGACCATCCAAGGCACGACGCTGCGCGCCCGCGACTTAGAAGACAAGGCACAGATTGTGGCGGGCACGGTAGAAAATGTGTGGCCCATGTTGGAAGACGGCCGCGTAAAGCACGCGCTGCACGCCACTTACCCGCTTGCCGACGCCGCCCAGGCCCACACCGCCCTAGACAGCGGCGAGGTCACCGGCACCTTGGTGCTTACCGTTTAAGCCAGCGAGGCTACGACGCGGATGAGATGCTCAACGTCGTGATAGGTGTTGAACGGGCCGAGCGCAACGGTTACGGCGCCGCCGATTTCTTCCACGCCCATCTCCGTGAGCAACGGGGTCTGCGGGGCAAGCGTGGTAACAAGGCCGTTATCAAAGAGGCGCTTGTGCACGGTCTCGGCCGGAACACCCTTTACTGCGAAGGTGAGGCGCGGCAGGCGATCGTCGGAGGCGCCTGCGGCAGCCTCCCCGGTCACGCCAAGAATATGCACGGCGGGCAGGGTGCTCAAGAAGGAATAGAGGTCAGCGCGCAGATCCTCCAAGTAGACGCTGAGCGCATCCATGGAGGTGCGCAGGCGCTTGCGGCGCGAGCCGCTCTCCCCACCGGCGAGGGCGGCAAGATGGTCCACGAGCGGTCCGACACCGCCGGCCAAGCCAGAGGAAATGGGTGTTTCCAGCTTGCGAGAACCCTTGCCGGTATGCACCGGATCGAGGGCGTCGAGGCGGCGGAACATGCGGGTATCGCGGAAGACAAGCGCCGCTAGCTGCGGTCCGCCCAGCAATCCCAGGTCGAGGCCTAAGATATCGGCGCCGAGATCATCGAAGTTGATGGGGCGGTAGGGAGCGATCGCAGAGACGTCGAGAAGCGTCCAGGCGCGGGAGCGCTCATGGACGGTGTCAATGATCTCAGCGGCCGGGGATACCGTACCCAAAAGCTCGTGCGCGGCGGAGAAGGCAACGAGGCGCGTGGAGCCATCGACCAGCTCGGCAAATTGGAAACCTGGCAGCTCACCCGTGCCCAAGTCTGGCTGGGCCCAGCGGGTCTCTGCCTTGACCTCAGAAAATGCCGAGTACAAAGACGGCGGATCCAGCTTGGAGAGCACCACCGAGGAATTGCTGCCCAACAGCGGACGGGCCGCGTGCGCCAAGGACTGGTACAACACGGACAAGGACGGGCCAAGCACCACGCGGTCTGCCTTGGACCCGGTCAGATCCGCTACAGCCATGCGTGCGGCGGTGTAATTACCATCGCCTTCCAAACGGCCCGGCGCGGGCGTGGCAGAGTGGGCACCGCCTGGACCCTCCTGGGTGGCCACCGCAGTGGACATCCGGAAGGAGCGCGCCACGCCGGAGGCGACGCGCTCAGAAATTTGGGGCACCGCGTGCGCGTTGAGGTAGGTCCAACCATCAGATAGCCCGGTGTATAAACCGCGCACACTGAATACGTCGTAGTGTGCCGAAGCTCCTGCTGGCATTACGGTCCCCTTCTTTATCGCACTAGGCATCGCCACACAGTGGCGGTCGGTTCCCTACTGTATACGCGTTTGCCCCAAGTTTCCCAAATCTGGATTTTCGCTGTATATCGCTGTTTTCGCAGGCTGGCGGCGTGTAGTTCCCGTTTGCCCAGCCCGCACGCTAGGGTGTTGAGCGTGCAAGATAACAATCAACTGCGCGCTGATATCGCCCGCATGACCTCCCAGCCAGACAGCGAGGCCACCCCAGCGTCCCAGTCCGAGACCCTCAAGGCCGCCTTCGCGGACCTGGTGCAGGGTGCACAGCAGCGCGAGCTGTGGTTCAAACTGGGCATTCAAGATATTAAGCAGCGCTACCGCCGCTCTGTCCTGGGCCCGTTTTGGATCACCATCGCCACCGGCGTGATGGCCCTTGCCTTGGGCCTGTTGTATTCCATGCTCTTCCAGATTCCCGTCGCGGAGTTCCTCCCCCACGTCACCGTGGGCCTTATTATGTGGACCTTCATCTCGGGTTGCATCAAGGAAGGCTCCACCGTCTTCATTGACAATGAGGGCTTGATTAAACAGCTCCCCGCCCCGCTGTCGGTGCACGTTTACCGCTTGGTATGGCGCCAGACACTGTTTTTGGGCCATAACCTCATCATCTGGTTGCTGCTTATCCTTATCTTCCCGCGCAGCCTAGGCTGGGAGTTCTTCCTGTTTATCCCTGGTTTGGCATTGCTGTTGGTCAACGGCGTATGGGTCACGATGTTCTTTGGCATCATCGCTACCCGCTTCCGTGACGTCGCTCCGCTGCTAGAAGCACTGACCCAGCTGCTGTTCTACGTCACCCCCATTGTGTGGATGACCAATACCTTGAAGGACCAGGGCGGTGCGGTGGCCGGCCGCGCCCGCATCGCGGAGATCAACCCGCTCTACCACTACCTGGAAATCGTCCGTGCGCCCATGATCGGCGAGCCGGTGGCCGCCTACCACTGGTGGATCGTCATCGGCTGCACCGTTCTCGGCCTGCTCATCGCCGGCTTGGTCATGCGCAAGTGGCGCTTCCGCGTCAGTTACTGGGTTTAAGCCCACGCCCTGCACTTCCTGAGATTCCTCGAAAGGATACAGACTGATGGTCTCGATTGATACGTATAACGCGTGCGTGGACTTTCCCATCTTTGATGCCAAATCCCGCTCGCTAAAGAAGGCCATGCTTTCTTCGGCCGGCGGCGCCATTGGCAAAAATGCCCAGAACACCGTCGTGGTGGAGGCGCTAAAGGATATTAACCTGCACCTGCGCGAGGGCGACCGCGTGGGTTTGGTGGGCCATAACGGCGCCGGCAAGTCCACCCTGCTGCGCCTTTTGTCTGGCATTTACGAGCCCACCCGTGGTTCTGCCGATGTGCGCGGCCGCGTGGCCCCCGTCTTTGATTTGGGCGTGGGCATGGACCCAGAGGTCTCTGGCTACGATAACATCATTATCCGTGGCCTCTTTTTGGGCCAGTCCATCAAGCAGATGAAGAAAAAGATGGATGAGATTGCGGAGTTTTCTGAACTCGGCGATTATCTCTCCATGCCGCTGCGCACCTATTCCACCGGTATGCGCGTGCGCTTGGCGCTCGGCGTGGTGACATCCATTGAGCCGGAAATCCTGCTGTTGGATGAGGGCATCGGCGCCGTGGACGCCGCTTTCATGGCCAAGGCCCGTGTGCGCCTGCAAGAGCTGGTGAAGCGCTCCGGTATCCTGGTCTTTGCCTCCCACTCCAATGACTTTTTGGCGCAGCTGTGTAATACCGCGCTGTGGATCGACCATGGCGAGATCCGCTCGGTGGGTGAGGTTTCCGAGGTCGTCGGTGAATACGAAGGCCCTAAGGTGGGCGAGTATGTACGCGACCTGCGCGAGCGTTTTGAAAATGAGGATACGAGCGACAATTAGCAGCGCTCTTTTTCGCATCTCGCTTCCGCTGCGCGGAGTGTTTCTGCGCTAACCCGCGCCAGCCCGGTGGCAAGATGGAGCCCATGACTGCCACCCTGACTTCCACCGGTTCCACCGCCGCCGTCATTGTTACCCATCAGCGCGCCGAGCTACTGCGAGCCTCGCTTGAACAGGTAGTCCACCAAACCCACCCTGTGCAGTGGGTAGTCGTGGTGGATAATGGCGCGGAAGATGCGGTGCGCGAACTCGTCGAATCCATGGCGGGTGACCGGGGCGTCTACGTACCTTCGGAAACCAACCTGGGCGGCGCTGGCGGCTTTGCACTGGGCTTTCTCACCGCCCTTTCCTTGGGCGTCGATGCCGTGTGGTGCGCTGATGATGATGGCCGCCCCGCCGATCACACGGTACTAGCGGAGCTGTATCGAGTGGCCGAAGCCAACCGCCTGCATGAGGTATCCCCGGCGGTATGCAATATTGACGATCCCGGCCGCCTCGCCTTCCCCCTGCGCCAGGGGCTGGTATGGCGCCGCCGGATGGAGGAACTGGAAGGCGATTTCCTGCCCGGCATCGCCTCGCTTTTTAACGGTGCGCTGATTTCCGCCGCGGCCATGGAGATCATTGGCGTGCCGGACTACCGCCTGTTTATCCGCGGCGATGAGGTGGAATACCACCGCCGGCTGGCCAACTCCGGACTCTCCTTCGGCACGGCGCTGACCACCAGCTACCTACATCCGGACGGATCGGATGAGTTCAAACCCATCCTGGGCGGCAAGATGCATACCCAGTACCCAGAAGGTGAGTTCAAGCGCTTTTTCACCTACCGCAATCGCGGATACCTGCTGTGGCAGCGTGGTATGCGCAAGCTACTGCCGCAGGAATTTGCCCGCTTTGGCTGGTTCTTCTTGGTCCAGCGCCACGACCCAGCCGGCTTTATCGAATGGCTAAAACTCCACAACCGCGGGCGCCAAGAAGATTTCCGCCGCCCTAACCAGGGCTAGGACGGATCCTGCTTGGCGACGACCCTGACCCCCGCCTTCCTAAAAATAATCCAGCGTTGCGCCGCAAAGTTCACCACGGTCGCGGTGCCCTGCGAGATAGCAAAGGCCACCACGAGGGAAAGGGTCGAGTTCCACTCCCAGTGGACGTCGAAAAGCTCAAAAAGGACCTTATAGGCCACCATATTGACCACGAAGGTCACGCCGTAGGTGGCAAGGACACCGGCGAAGCGCACCGCGGTGGCTTCGGCCTGGAAGGTCCAGCGGCGATTGAGTAGATAGGCTGCCCAGGTACCGATAATAAAGCCCACCGCACGGGCGGGGTCGGCGCTAAGCAGGCCGAAGCCGATCTGCAGGAGCCAGGTTAAGGAGACGTCGATAAGCGCGGCAAGCGCCCCCGTCACAGCGAACTTGGCGCTTTGCGCGCGCAGGCTGGTCGAGCGCGAAGCCCGCTGAGCCACGCCGCGCCACGTCCGTGAGGAGGCTGCTGCCATCTATTTTTCCTTAAAGATAAAGGCCCTTTGAATGGCAAAGTTGGTCACCGTGGCCACGCCTTGGGCGATGACGAAGGCGATGGTGTCTTTTACCGCACCCTCAAAGCCGAGAGCCATAAGCGGCTCATTGAGCACCCAGTACAGGAAGTTTTGGACCGCAAAGGTAGAGGCGTACAAAATGCCCACGGTCGCGGCTGTGCGGCCAGACACCTTGGCCCCAAAGGTCCACCGCGCATTGGCCAGGTAGGCGGCGATGGTGCCAAAAACCCAACCGATGGCTTTGGCGGCGGAACGGTGCAGCCCCAGATAGGTCAATAAAAGCGTGAGACCATAATCAATGGCGGCGGTAAATACGCCCACGGAAATAAAACGCACCAGCTGGGTGTGCAGCGAGGTGGATGAGGGCTTTACTTCTACGGCGTCGTCAGCGGAATTAGTCA
Source organism: Corynebacterium sp. S5S1 (assembly GCF_001913985.1). Lineage (NCBI taxonomy): Bacteria > Bacillati > Actinomycetota > Actinomycetes > Mycobacteriales > Corynebacteriaceae > Corynebacterium > Corynebacterium sp. S5S1. The sequence continues at coordinate 39,409 of NZ_MKXT01000009.1, read as the reverse complement.
CGAGTGAGTAGCCTACCCGCGCAAGAGCGCTCGGTACATGTCCAACCGATCCACCGGCGCGGCGGATTCGGTGCCATAAGCGCCGATCTCGGCCAATTGCTGTAACGACGCCGCGCAAAGCTGCCGCACGTCGGCCCCGGAGAGTGCCGTGCCATCGTCATTGACCCAGCCGAGCGCATCCATGGTGGTCTCCACGACGGAATCGGTCAGCTCCGCGCCGCCCATGCAGGAAAGGGCAAGCGCCATGGACCAAAAGGCGTCTTTGCCTTCATGGGTCACCTCGCGCGGCAAGCTGGCGAGCACGCGGGAAGCATGCGGTGATAGGTCGGTTTCCCTGCCTAGGTCCATCGCTTGCAGCAGCGGGACGAAGTCATAGAGTTTGGTGCGCTCAATTAAATCGCGCACGGGGGACGATACCGCGGAAAAGACCTCATCGGTAACTTCCTGTCCGGTCAATTCACGGTTCACGCTGGTCAGCTCAAAGGGCTGAAAGAGTGATCCGGAGCCGCCCACGCACAGCGCCTCTGGGGTGCCATTATCGCGGGGATAGATCTCGGCTACTACCAGCTCGAAGTCCCACAGTCCCCAGGCGAAGTCGACTTGATCCCCTTCGCGCCACAGGAATTCGGAGACCTGGCGCTCCGGATCGATGCGCGGGCCACGGGCTTCGGTGTGTTCATAAAAGTGCCAGGGAGATTCCTCCTCCGGCAGGCCAAAGCAGATACGCAGAACGCGGTGTAGCTCGGTAAAGGTCAGAGCATCGCTAAAACCAATCTGGCGGTGCACCTCGCCATCGGCGCGAATATTCGCGGCTTGGCAGATGATGGTGAGGGGCTCGCGTTTGAGGGATACCACGCCATCGGCGCGTTTGGCCCGCGCCTGTGCGATATCGGTGACCCCTGCATTCATGAGCCCCACCATACGCAAGTTTTAGGAAGCTAGTTTTGCAATATCGCGCGCTTCCAGCTCACTAATGAGGAACGTCAGTGCCGCCCCAATGGCGCCCAAGAGGGTCCACGGCCGCTTGGCACCGCGCTTGCGCAGGAACTTCACCATCCGGCGGGAAAGGGCAACGTTCATCCACCCGCCCAGGATGAGCAGCAGCACCACTGCGGCAAAAATAGCCCAGGGCTTGAGGCCTTGATCGTCACTATCCTGCGGCGAGCGCGGCTCATCGCCGTCCTGCTCAGCGTGCGCGTTGGTATAGGCCACCAGGGCGCCAAAACCAAAGAAAGACAAGGTATAGGCAGTAATCAAACCGCCTTTGGATTTAATCCAATCCGGATAGGAGGTCGCAATGCCCACGGCGGCGGCCTGGGTAATGCGACCAGCCAGAGTGTCATCGAGGGCGTAGTTGTCTTGGCGCTGATCGTGCGTCTCACGGTTGTTGGTCATAGCGACTACTTTAAGCGGCGGTAAGCTAATGCGCATGTACTCGGAAAAGACAAAGCATATGACGCCGGCGCAGCAGGCGGCTCAGGATGTGCGTGCAGAGGACGATAAGCGCAACGGCCACTTCGAGGCCACGGAGCATACCGATGTGCCGTTGAGCCCTTTCATGACTCGCCTGATGGCAGAGGAATTGCCCATGCTGGACTCCTCCTCACGGGCTCGCGTCTATGAACTTTTGCGGGAGTATGACGGCCCGATTATTGAATCCCAAGAGGAACTGCCGGAGGAGATCCGCGCGCTCATGGATCTTTAAACGGGCACATTCGGGCAGTACAAGCGTCCGTTTTGTTCTGAATATCACTCGCGTCACTCCGCCTACCCTTGTGTGAGCTAGGTAGGCTAGAGATCCGACATACATCCGTCGAGCAAAGAGTAAGAGATGGAATTACATACCACTGAAAAGTCCCTGCACGGCTGGGGCCGCACCGCCCCGACGACCGCCCACGTGCTCTCCACCGAAGACGTGGACGTGATCAAAAAGGCCGTGGCTCAGGTTGCAGAAGATAACTCGGATAAGCCCGCCCACCTGCGCCGCGGCGTCATCGCCCGCGGTATGGGCCGCTCCTACGGTGACCCCGCCCAAAACGGCGGCGGCTTGGTCATCGACATGCAAAAGCTCAATAAGATCCACTCCATCGACCCAGAGTCCGCTCTGGTGGACGTCGATGGTGGTGTCACCCTAGACCAGCTGATGAAGGCTGCCCTGCCTTATGGCCTGTGGGTTCCGGTTCTGCCGGGTACCCGCCAGGTCACCATCGGTGGCGCAATCGGCCCAGATATTCACGGTAAGAACCACCACTCCGCCGGCTCCTTTGGTGACCACGTGGTCTCCATGGAGCTGCTCGTGGCCGATGGCCGCGTGCTGCACCTGACCCCGGAAGGCTCCGAGGATGACCCGAGCGGCGACCTCTTCTGGGCCACCGTTGGCGGCATGGGCCTGACCGGCATCATTCTGCGCGCCACCATCCGCATGACCAAGACGGAAACCGCCTACTTCATCGCGGATACGGACCGCACCGATAACTTGGATGAAACCATCGCCTTCCACTCCGATGGCTCCGAGCACAACTACACCTATTCTTCCGCCTGGTTCGATGTCATCTCACCAGAACCAAAGCTGGGCCGCTCCACCATTTCCCGCGGTTCGCTGGCCACCCTGGCGCAGCTGGAAGAGCTAGCCCCGAAGCTGGCCAAGGACCCACTGAAGTTCAATGCGCCGCAGCTGATGACGGTGCCGGATATCTTCCCGTCCTGGACCATGAATAAGCTCTCCCTCTCCGCCGTGGGCTTGGCGTACTACACCATGGGTGCACCGGCGAAGAACCAGGTCAAGAACCTGACGCAGTTCTACCAGCCGCTGGATCTCATTGGCGAGTGGAACCGCGGATACGGTTCCAAGGGCTTCCTGCAGTACCAGTTCGTGGTACCGACCGAGGCTGTGGAGCCGTTCAAGGAGATCATCCGCGATATGCAGCGCTCCGGCCACTACTCCGCCCTCAACGTGTTCAAGCTCTTCGGTGAAGGCAACCGCGCGCCGCTGTCCTACCCGATGCCGGGCTGGAACGTCTGCGTGGACTTCCCCATCCGTCCGGGCCTGGGCAAGTTCCTGGATGACCTGGACCGCCGCGTGATGGAATTCGGCGGCCGCCTCTACCTGGCCAAGGAATCCCGCACCTCCGCCGAAAACTTCCACAAGATGTACCCGGGCATGGAAGGCTGGCTGAAGACCCGCAACGAGATCGACCCGACCGGCGTCTTTGCCTCCGATATGTCCCGCCGCCTCGAGCTGCACTAATCACTGGAAATAACACCTTTAAGGAGATTTACTGACCATGCTTAATGCAGTAGGCCAAGCACAACACATCCTGCTTCTGGGCGGCACCTCTGAGATCGGCCTCGGCGTCGTCTCCGAGTTCCTGCAGCGCGGCCCGGCCAAGGTCACCCTGGCCGCCCGCCCGGAGTCCCCGCGCATCGCCCAGGCCAAGGCTGACCTGGAATCCCGCGGCGCTGACGTAGAGGTCTTGGACTTCGACGCCACCGACTTCGACTCCCACCCAGACGTTATTAATAAGGCCTGGGAAAGCGGCGACGTCGACGTAGCCATCGTTGCCTTCGGCACCCTGGGTGACCAGGAAGAACTGTGGCAAAACCACGACAAGGCTGTCGCCTCCGCACAGACCAACTACACCGCACCGGTGTCCGTAGGCGTGCTCTTGGGCGAGAAGTTCAAGCACCAGGGCCACGGCACCATCATCGCTATGTCCTCCGTGGCAGGCATGCGCGTGCGCCGTTCCAACTTTGTCTACGGCGCCTCCAAGGCCGGCGTGGACGGCTTCTACATCAACTTGGGCGAGGCCCTGCGCGGCACCGGAGCTAACGTGCTGGTTGTGCGCCCGGGCCAGGTGCGCACCAAGATGTCCGCCGAGGCTGGCGACGCCCCACTGACCGTCAACGTTTCCGACGTTGCCGAGGCCACCGTCAAGGCCGTGCTCGAGGGCAAGCAGTCCATCTTCGTACACCCACTTTTTGAGTACGTGTCTTTGGCATTCAAGTTCATCCCGCAGGCCATCTTCCGCAAGCTGCCGTTCTAAACGCCGCGGCTTTCCGCGTAGGCGTAGCCGCCCCGCCCCCGCTCTACCTCCTCGCCGCACGCCCGCGGCGAGGAGGTGACGGGGGCGGCGGTGTATCAGGGGGATGCCGCCAAGCAAGTGCTGTCCTGCCCGCGCCAAATCTGGGCTGTGGGGCTTGGGTATGCGAAACTAATGGGCATGACAAGCACCGCTGTACCCGCCCAGTCAACGCCCGTAAGCGAGGATAACCGCACCGAGGCCTACCGCGCCGATGCGCTGACCCCTCGCGCGACCTTGCTGGGTATTGTGCTGGCCGCCCTGGCCGGTGGCGTGGTAACGCTGCTGGGCTGGTTTGCCTTCAAGACGGTCTCGCTGCCGTCCTTTAATACCTCCATGGTCACCCGCGCGTTGACCACGGTGGGGGTGGTGCTCACGCTGGCCCTGACCGGCGGGCTGTGCGTGTGGTGGCTCTATGACCACTACAAGGATTCCTTTACCCGGACGCGCTGGCGGGCCTGGCTGACCTACGCGGTCACCTACCTCTCCCCGGCCCTGTTGACCCTGGCCGCCGTGGGCCTGCCGCTGTCCGCCTCCCGCTTGTGGCTCGACGGCGTGCAGGTGGACCAGGCCTTCCGCACCCAGTTCCTCACCCGTTCGGTGGATGAGATGGGCTATGCGGACATGAACTACCAGGACATGCCGTCCTTCTATCCGATTGGCTGGTTCTGGTTGGGCGGCCGCTTGGGTGCGATCATGGGAATTCCGGGCTGGGAGGTCTACCAGCCCTGGGCGCTCATCTCCATTGCCGTGGCCGGCTGTATTTTGGTGCCCATCTGGCAGCGCCTGACCAGTTCCCTGCCGGTCGCCACCGCCATCGCCCTGGTGACCACCGCGATTACGCTCACCATCGCGGCCGAGGAGCCCTATTCCGCGGTCATTGCCATGGGCCTGCCCGCCGTTGCGGTACTTAGCGCCCGGGCCTTCCGCGGCTCCTGGCTGGCCACCCTGGGAGTGACGCTCTACCTGGGCATTTCCGCTACGTTCTATACCCTTTTCACTGCTGCGGCCGCACTTACCGTAGTCAGCCTCATCGCGCTGTTTACCGCGCTCTATGAGCATACGTGGCGCCCCATCCTGCGCCTGGTGATCATGGCGGTAGGCTCTATTGCCATCGCGCTCATCGCCTGGGGACCCTACGTATGGTCAGTCATGCACTCACCGGTGCCGCTGCAAACCACCGCGCAGCACTACCTGCCGGAGGAAGGCACGCAAATTCCAGTGCCTTTCTTGTCCTTGAGCATTGTGGGTTTCCTCTGCCTCATGGGGCTCATTTACATCGTCATCCGCCTCAATGACGTGGAGGTACGCGCGCTGGGCATCTCCCTCCTTGGCACCTACCTGTGGACCGTGGCGTCTATGGTGGCAACCCTGGCCGGCACCACGCTGCTCAGCTTCCGCCTCGAGGTGATCGTGGTGCTCCTCTTTGCCACCGCCGGCATCCTGGCCCTGGCAGAGATTCGTCTACTCGGCGTGCACCGCCTCTACCCGGCGCGTTTTTCCCGCACCACCAATAAGCAGATCACCGCGGTCTTTGGCATCGTCTTGGCCTTGGCCGGCGTTTTCTATGCGCAACAGATTCCAGAGGCCAACGAGAACGCCATCGATCACGCCTATAGCGATACCGATGGCTATGGCGAACGCGCGGACCGCTTCACCAGCGATTCCGCCCACTACTACCTGGATATTCACAACTTCATTCAGGACCAGGACTATACACCGGATGAGACGGTGGTGCTCACGGATGAAAAGACCTTCATGTCTTATTACCCCTACTGGGGCTTTAACGCCTTTACCAGCCACTACGCCAATCCCTTGGGCGAGTTCAGCACCCGCAACGAGCAGATTGAAACGTGGGCCAATGATTCCTGGGATATGCAGCCGGAGGAGTTCCGCAAGGCCTTGGATTCTGCTCCCTGGCGAGGCCCGGATGTCATGATGTTCCGCGGCGATCTGGAAAATAAGGACGATGGTTTCAAGTTCCACCTGGCAGAAGATATCTATCCCAACCAGCCGAATATTCGCTACCGCGCGGTCTTCTTCAACGCCGATGTTTTTGATAAGGGCTGGAAGCTACAGCAAACCGGCCCCTTTGTAACAGCCGTTCGCACCAAGTAAGTTCACCCACACTTCCCGCCCGCGGCAGGGTGTGCCCGCGGGCCGAAGGGGTTATCTGACGTAAACTAATCGCCGTGTCAGATAGCCTCACTACGAATACCACCCAAGCGCGACCTGCCGCTGCCGGCTCCCGCTTCACCGCCGCCCCCGCGGGCCTGCGGTGGACCGCAATCATTGCCGGGCTGATTGGTTTCCTGTGTTTTGTAGCGACCCCGCTACTGCCGGTGACCCAAACCCAATCCTCTTATGATTGGCCGCAGCATGATTCCGTGCAGTCCATCAACGCGCCGCTCATTTCCGTCGCCCCAGAGGACCTGAAGGCCACCATCCCCATCTCCGCAGTCGATGAACTGCGCGAGGGCCAGTCCATGGTTTACGGCACCGTCCCGCCGGAATCCAAGAAGGCCTCCAACCGCGGCCTTTTCGTCCGCGCGAATGACGAGGGCCTGTCCGTTGTGTCCTTGGATGAGGTGCTGCTTACCCTCAACGCCCAAGAGGTAGCCAAGCTCCCCAAGGACGCCAGGATTGAAATTTCCGCTACGGGCGATGGCACCTCCGTGAGCGTGGGCGAGCATGAAAAGACCACCGAGGAGGATCTGCGCCCGCAGGTCACCGGCGTTTATACCGAAATCGACGATAAGGCTGACGTGCAAGCCCTGCTTGACGACGGCCTCAATGTCCACGTCGATATCAACTCCCGCTTTACCTCGTCCCCGACGTTGCTCAAGACCATTGCCATGTGGTTGGGCATCGCCATGGTGGCCGTGTCCCTGTTCTGCCTATGGCGCATCGACCGCCTCGATGGACGCCGCTTCGGTTTCATGCCTGAGACGTGGAAGAAGGTGCGCCCGCTCGATGGCGTGGTGGCCGCAATTTTGGGATTCTGGTACATCCTCGGCGCCAATACCTCGGATGATGGCTTCATCTTCTCCATGAGCCGCGTCTTCGATCACGCGACCTACATGGCCAACTACTACCGCTGGTACGGCGTGCCGGAGGCGCCCTTTGGCTCCCCCTATTACGACCTGGTTGCCGTACTCTCCCAGATTTCTACCGCCTCGGTCTTCGTGCGCCTGTCGGGCCTGATTTCCGGGCTCATCATCTGGTTTATCCTTTCCCGCGAGATGCTGCCGCGCTTTGGCCAGCTTGTCGACGGCCGTCGGGTCGCCCACTGGACCGCAGCACTGATGTTCCTGGCCTTCTGGCTGCCGTATAACAACGGCACCCGCCCAGAGCCCATCGTGGCGCTCGGCGTGATGTTTACCTGGGCTTCCTTCGAGCGCGCCATTGCCACCCGCCGCCTGCTTCCGGCGGCCGTGGGCACCATTGCCGCAACCATCACATTGGCCGCTGGGCCGACCGGCCTTTTTGCCGTGGGCGTCTTCCTCGTTAGCCTGCCACACCTCTTCCGTGCCATGGCTGAGCGCGTGCCGTCCATGGGCGGTGGCGCCCTCGGCTGGCTTTCGCTCATTGCGCCGTTCCTGAGCGCTGGCACCGCCATCATGGTCGCCGCCTTTGGTGACCAGACGCTCTCTACCGTGCTGGAGTCCACCCGCGTGCGCTCCGAGGTCGGCCCCTCCCTACCGTGGTACGCGGAGTACGCGCGCTACTCCACCCTCTTCCAGGAATCCGTGGATGGCTCGCTGACCCGCCGCTTCGCGGTCTTCACCATGCTCTTCTGCCTGGTGCTTATTGTGGCGGCCTTTATCAAGGACCGTCGCGTCGTTGGTGCTGCCGTCGGCCCGACCCAGCGCCTGCTCATCATCGTGGCGCTGTCCATGTTCTTCCTCATGTTCACCCCCACCAAGTGGACCCACCACTTTGGCATCTACGCCGGCGTGGCCGGTGTCATCGCTGCCCTCGGCGCTGTGGTGCTCTCCCAGTTCGCGCTGCGCTCGCCGCGCGCTCGCACCTTCGCCATCGCCGCGGTGGTTTTCTTGCTGGCTATCTCCTTCGCCGGCTGGAACGCTTGGTGGTACGTATCCTCCTTTGGCATTCCGTGGTGGGATCGCACGGTGCAATTCAAGGCCATCGAGGCCAATAAGGTGCTGCTCGCCATCGCGCTTATCATCTTCGCCATCGGCGTGGTGCAGTCCCTGCGCCATAGCTACCGCAAGTCCCAGGCGCAAGAGGCCGGAACCCTGGCGGAATTTGAGAAGAATGCCGCCGCCAAGGTCTCGCGTTCGGCCGGAATCATGTCCGCGCCTATCGCCCTTGCCTGCGCCATCGTGGTTGCCCTTTCTTGTGCTTCCTTTGCCAAGGCCACCGTCTCCCAGGCGGATTCCTACTCCGTGGGCAAGGGCAACTTGGCTTCCCTGCGCGGCAATACCTGCGCGCTGGCGGATCAGACCATGGTGGAGACCAATACCAATGACTCCTTCCTGACCCCGGTCGAAGGCGACTTGGGCGATTCCCTGGTGGACCAGGACGAGACCCACAAGGGCTTCGATCCAAACTTCATCCCCGAATCCATCGAGCCGGAAAACCAGAATTCCGCCTCCGTGGGTGCCATCGCGGATGGCTCCAGCGATTCCTCCTCCGATAGCGCGGAGACCGCTACCTCGGGCGCGGATGCTGAATCCGGCGGCGCGAGCGAGTCTTCCGACTCCCAGGAGTCGAAGGATAAGAAGGAAAAGAAGGACAAGAAGTCCAAGGAAACCACCAATACCTCTGAGGGCGGCGTGCGCGGCACCCAGGGCGTCAATGGATCCACCATGCACCTGCCGTTCAACCTGGATTACACCAAGGTGCCGGTGCTCGGTTCCTATAACGAAGACCAAGACTCCACCTCTGAGGTAACCACCAAGTGGTACAACCTGCCAGAGGCCAAGGACAATACCCCGGTTCTCGCCGTATCTGCAGCCGGCAATATCTACCACCACGATGTCAACGGGGTGGAGCAGGAAGGCATGGAGCTTAGCCTCGAGTACGGCACCATCGATGACTCCGGAAAGGTCACCAATACCGGCGAGGAAGAACTCGCCGCCGTTGGTGCCACGCCAAAGTGGCGCAACCTGCGCCTGCCGCTGGATAAGTTGCCAAAGGATGCCAACGTGGTGCGCCTGGTAGCAACGGATGACTCCACCGATGAGGATGACTGGCTGGCCTTTACTCCGCCGCGCGTCCCAGAGCTGGATACCATCAATAACCAGTTCTCCAAGGACACCCCGGCGCTGCTGGACTGGGCCGTAGCCCTGCAGTTCCCGTGCCAGCGCACCTTTGACCACTTCGCCGGCGTCACGGAAATTCCGGAATACCGCATCTTGCCGGATTCCTCAGCACAGACCTCCCTGACGGATTTCCAGTCCTTCTCCGGCGGTGGCGCCATGTCCACCGCGGAGGCGGTCAACTACTCCTATGAGATCCCGAGCTACCTCAATAATGACTGGGCACGCGACTGGGGTGCCATTGAAAAGTACGAGCTGCGTACCGATTCACAGGGCAATGCCCCAGTCCCCGCCGAGATCGATTATGAGGACGTTACCCGTTCCGGACTGTGGAAAGACTCCGAGATGAAGATCCGCCCCGAGGGCGAGGAGTAGCCTCCTCAGCTACAGCTCTCCACTGCCCGCTCCCCGCCAGCACGGCGGGGAGCTATTTTTCTAGCTCGCCTGCCAGGAATGCGGCCGCATCCCGCACGCGCTGCCGGGCCACCGCCGGAGTCGACACGCGGTGGGTAGAGACGTAATCGCGCGCAACGGCACCGGGCACGCAAACGCGCGCGGCAATCTCATCCTCGGTTGCGGTTTGCACGAAAGTGTGCGGACTTAGCTCAGATAGGTCCGCCGGGATGTCGTATCCGGCGCGAAGATCCTCGGGCAGATTTGCCAGGGCGCCGAAATCGGGGAAGGTGAACAGGAGGGCGTCGGCAGGCACGAGCGCCGCCAGCGCCCCGCCGGAAGAATACCCCCAGGTAGTAACGCTAGAAGCGCCCTGCGCGCGGGCATAGTCGATGGCCTGCTGCACTGCACTGACCATCTCCGCCACGGTGTGCTCGGGAGCGAGCGGATAATCCACGTCAATAATGGTGGTGCCGGATAGCTGCGCGGCGGCGGCTACCTCGGGGCGCCACTGCATCTCCAACGCCTGACCGTCACCGCGCCACCAACCGCCCGAATGCAGCGAGACCGCCCACCGGCCAGTTGGCTTTGTGGGCTGGAAGATGGCGCCCACCTCAGACTCTTCTACGCTAATGCCCTCCGTGTACGCAGTGCCCGGTAGCGCATGGTCCACCGCAGTACCGAGCACCATCATTGCCGCATGGGTAATGCGATCCGGCAAGAGCGCGCAGTACTGATCCGCCTCAGGGGATCCGCCCCCGGCCCACGGCGGGCGAAAATCCGGGGTGTCATAGTGGGCGTCGATATAGGCAACGAGCTGCTCGAGCTGTTCCTTCTCCTCCATCTGACGGTCCTGACCGCCGATGTGCCACACTTGGCCGGGCTCCAGCGGGCGGTGCGGGTCCTGGTTAGCGTCTGCGTTAGTCATGCCACCGAGCCTACGCGCACCGCCTACCGGCTAAAAAGGGCTACCAGATGGTGACGCGATCCTCCGGCGCAATATACATGGCAGAATCCTCTGCAACCTCAAAGGCCTCGTAGAACTCCGCAATATTGGCCGCAATGAGGTTGCAGCGGAACTCCGCCGGCGAGTGCGGGTCAATGGCCAGGTACTGGGTGGCCATCTCCGGACGGATGGCGGTGCGCCAAACGCGGGCCCAGGACAGGAAGAAGCGCTGCAGTCCGTTGTAGGTATGCTCGGCCAACTCCGGCTCGGCTCCATCTACTTCGAACTTCTCCTCCTTGCCCTGCAGGTCAATGCCCTTATCGGCGCAGTAGTTCTTGAAAGCCACCACAGCGATACCCAAACCGCCTAGGTCACCGATATTTTCACCCAGGGTGAAGCTGCCATTTACACCGGTGGATTCGATGCCGGCTTCCTTGAGCACCGTCGGCACTTGGCCGTTGAATTGCTCCACCAGCTTGGCGGTGAGCTTTTCAAAGGCGGCGCGGTCCTCATCGGACCACCAGGAATTCAGGTTGCCCTGGCCATCAAACTGCGAGCCCTGATCATCAAAGCCATGACCAATCTCGTGGCCGATGACGGCACCGATGGCGCCAAAGTTTTCTGCGGCATCGGCCTCTGGGTTATAGAACGGCGGGCGCAGGATAGCTGCCGGGAAGGTGATGTCATTGACCACCGGGTTATAAAAGGCGTTGACCGTCTGCGGGGTGGTCACCCATTCATCGCGGTCAGCTGGCTTGCCAACCTTGGCCAGCTCAAAGTCATGGGAGAAAGCGGAGCCGGCGCGGGCATTAGCCAGCAGGTCCCCACCCTTAGCGGAGACCTCGAGGCCGGAGTAATCACGCCAGGAATCCGGGAAGCCAATCTTGGCCTTGAATTGAGACAGCTTTTCCAGCGCGCGCTCGCGGGTGGCCGGCGTCATCCACTCCAGCTGAGAGATGCGCTCGCGGTAGGCGGCGATGAGGTAGTCCACCAGCTCATCCATCTCACGCTTGGAGGAGGCCGGGAAGTACTTTTCCACAAATACTTGGCCAATCTCTTCGCCCACTAGGGATTCGGCCAAGCCCACGGCGCGCTTCCAGCGGTCGCGCTGCTCGGTGGCACCGGAGAGCTTGGTGCCATAGAACTCAAAGTTCTTCGCGCCTACTTCCTCGGGCAGCATAGCTGCGCGGGAGCGCAGAATGTGCCAGGTGGCCCACAGCTGCCAATCGGCCATGCGCTCGGAGGTAAAGAGGCTCTCGAAGTGCTCGAGATAAGACGGCATCATATTGACCACGCGGTGCTCTGGCAGGTTGCCGCCGGAGAGCAAAGCGCGGGTCATGGTGGGCAGCTCGCTAAACTCGCACGGGTTATAGGTCTTGACCGCATCGCGAGTGGAAACCACATCCCAATGGCCAGCAGCCAGCTCCTTTTCCAAGCTGACGATGCGGTGGGCTGCTACCTCGGCGCCCAGGCCAAAGAGGCGGGCTGGGTCGAGGAATTCCAGCATTTCGGCCACGTGCTTTTCATAAGCGCTCAGCGTCTCCGCGTGGGCTTCCTCGCGGTAATAAGCCTCATCCGGCAGGCCCAGGCCGGATTGAATGACATAAGCAATGGCGTCCTCAGAACCAGAGTCCTTGGATACCCAGAAGGTCACCGGGGAGCCAACACCGGTGCGCTCAAGTTCACCCAGGCGCTGTGCCAGTTCCTCTGGGTCGGCCGCGCTCAGGCGGTCCAGATCCGCATCCAATGGAGCCATGCCGGCCGCGTTGACTCCCTCGGTATCCATAAAGGAGGCGTAGAGCTTGCCCGGGCGGCCGGTGTCCTTGTCCACGATCTCGTGCACGAGTTCCTCCGCCTCATCGCGCAGCGCGTGGAAGGTGCCATCCACGCCGCGATCATCGGGAATGACGTGGCTTTCCAGCCAGGGTCCATTGACTAGTTGATAAAGATCTTTCATGCCTGCCACTCTAGGTCAAAGCAGCAAGATAAGGTGTGGGCTATGGAATTTTATCGCTTTCCTCCAGCGCATCCACGGCGCCTTTTCCTCGCCGTCATTGCGTTCGTGGCGGTGGTTCTCGCTTTGCCCACAATTGTGCAGGCGGCGCTGGCGGATTCCTCCGCGGACGTCGAGCAGGTCACCCTGACCGAGCCCAGCCAGGATTGGGAGATTGACGTTGCCGATCTCTACTGCGAGCGCGACTATGAATCCCTCGCCAGCATCGGCTGGAACTGCGGCGATGTCAGCGTACAGGCCACCCTCACCGAGGATGCCAAGGACGATGCCACCACCTTGCGCCGCATGGTCCGCGCCCTCGCCATGGCTGCCCTGCCGGCCGACGCCCCCACCTTCGACGGCACCAACGGGGCACTCCTGCTTGCCGACGCCCCCTCCTCCACCGCCGCCCTCTCCCTCGACGGCACCGGCGAAGACGAAAACAAGGATTGGGTGGTCACCGTGACCGGCAAGGGCGATCAGGCCCGGGCCACCACCTCCCGCATCTGGCATGCCTTCGGCCAAGAGGATCTGCCCGCTGCGGCCGAAGCAGAATTCGCTGACTTCTCCGGGGAGTTGATGTACTAGATGTCCAAGCTCTTTCGCACCACACTGTGGATCCTCTCCGGCATTGGCCTCATCGCCTTCTTTTTCCAGACGTTGAGCACATTTTTGATCTCTCCCCTGATGGGCCTGCTCAGCCTGCTCATCGCCGCCGTTCTCGTGGCGCTGGTCATCTTCCTGCTGCAGCGCAGCCCCATGTGGGCCCGCCCGGCGCGGTTGTGGGCCGCGCTGGCTTTCCTTTGGGGCGGCGGGGTGGCCGTTGCCTTGGCGCTTATCAGCTCCGGTCCTGTCATGCAGCTTGCCATCGGCACCGGCTGGGTGGATGCCATGATGTCCTGGAGCGGCGCCTACCCAGAGGAAATCTCCAAGGCTACCGGCGTTATCTTCGTGCTCATGTCCTTCCGCCAGCTCAACCGCCCGTGGCATGGCTGGATGGTGGGCGCAGTGGTGGGCCTAGGCTTCGAGGCCTGCGAAAATATTCTCTACGGTGCCATGGGCGCCACCATGCACCCCGATAGCGATATTCAGGGCCTATTTGAGATGTGGGGTCTGCGCCTTGTAGCCGGCCCTGGCCTACACGTCTTGCTCACCGCACTGGCTGGTTGGGGCATCGGCTGGGCGCTCTATGCCGCCGCCAAGCCGCTGTGGTGGCGCCTCGGCGTCTTTCTCGGCTGTCTAGCCGCCGCTTTCCTCCTCCACTTTTGCTGGAACTACCTGCACGATTCCGAGGTGGCCGCCATTATCCAGGCCGTCACGGTAGCGCTTATCCTCTACCCGCTGAGCATGTGGCTGGTACTGCGCGGCAATAAGCTCGCCAAAACCGATGAGAGCTATAGCCACAGCACTGCCGACGACGCCCTCGCCTACATCCGCTAAAGCCACCAACCACGCTGCACAACAAGCGCGTTTCGCCCTTTTCACACCACGTGAGAGACGAAACGTGCTTGTTTTGTCAGTGCTACGCCCCGGCTTCTACGAGCAGCACTCCCCCGACAATGAGCACCACGCCCAAAGATTTTAACCAAGTAAACGGCTCCTTGAACAGGAGATACGAGGCAATGGCGGTAAGCGCAACGCCAGTGGCAGCCCAGATGCCGTAGGCCACGCCCAAATCCATGCCGGCCTTGAGCACGAGCGCCAAGAAGCCATAGGCAGAGACATAACACAGGGCGACGAGCACCACCCAGAAGCGACGTCCGGTCACCGCGGACATGCGCAGGCACAGCGTGCCGGAAACCTCAATGGCGGTGGCGAGGAAAAGAAGGAACCAGATCATTGCGGCGCCGCCTCCACAGTGTGGTCTTCATCCTCGTGCGGTTTAGCGCCCATTTCCACGCAGAATACGCCGGCAATAATGAGCGCGATGCCGGCGAGCTTTACCGCGCCGAGCGGCTCGCCAAATAGCGCGGCGGACAGCAACGCGGTGGAAATCACCCCGCCGGATGCCCAGAGACCATAGGCCACGCCCACGTTGACGCCTTCTTGCATTACGCGGTGCAGGAGCACAAAAGCAAGGATGAAGCAGAGGGCGGCCACGCCGTAGATCCAGAAATAGTCCACGGCGTATTTCAGCGCGACGGTGCCCACGACTTCGCTGGCAATCGCGAAAAAAAGAATGACCCAGGCCCTCACTCCATCAACTCCTGTAATTCGCGGGCGTCGATTCCGTGCTCGTGCATTTTAACGCGGCCGTTGGCATGCGCGATGGCCTCGCGATCCCAGAACTCCACGGCGCGGGCGGGATCGTGGGAGGCGCCATCGGCGCGGACCACGCGCCACCATGCAGCGCCGGCACCGTGGCGTTTTAGTACGGTACCGACGTTGCGCGCACCGCAGCCGGCCACCTTGGCCACCTCGCCATAGGAGGTGACGTTGCCGGGCGGAATCACGGCAACGACCGCTAATACGCGCTTGACCAGTGGCGATTCACTCATCGTAATTATTGCGGGTCGAGACCCAGCACATCATCCGACTCGGTGGGCTCTTCTTCGGGGGCGTCTTCGACCTCGGTGAGGGTAATGGTTGCACCGGTGGAATCAGCCAAAAGGCACATGCGGCCGAAGGGCGAATCCGATGGTTCGCGGATGACCTCGCCGCCTAATTCCACGGCCTTCTTCGCAGCGGCGTCGATATCGCGCACGCCCAAATAGGTCTGCCAGAAGCTCGGGACCTGCGGCGGGAACTGCCCCTCGGCGTTCCACAGGCCGGCAAACGGTGCACCTTCTTCTTCCGCGGTGGCATAGATGAAGTCCTCATCCTCGGACTGCGTGGCGCGGATCTCCCAGTTGAATAGCTCGCCATAAAAATCCATTGCGCGCTGGAAGCCCGAGGTGGCGGTGAGCTCGTGCCAGACCGGGGTGCCGGGCTCTCCGGCAGCCACGAAATGTTCGGGGCCGGCGGGTTGGATGAGGCCAAACATTCCCCCGGCGGCGTCGACAAGCAGGGCCATGTGCCCCAGCTGCACCTGCTGCGGCTCCACTAGGGTGCGCCCGCCCAAGTTCTGCGCGCGCTGGCAATCGCCCGCGATGTCCTTGGACAGAAAGTAGGTCACCCACGTATCCGGCATGGGGGCCTCCTCCGGCTGCGGGATCAGCCCAGCGATGGGCAGGCCCTGCAGGCGCGCCATCTGGTACGAATTATCTTCGCCGGACTCGGCGGAAATTTCCCAGCCCAGCACCTGCTCGTAAAAGTGTGCGGACTTGCGCGGGTCCGAGGTGGTCAGGTCAATCCAGTAGGGCATGCCCACTTCAGCTTCGAATGCTGGCATCTACATATTCCTCCACTTTTCCGGATCAAAGTCATCGTCGGCCGTGGCTTCATCAAAGTAGTCATCGTCATCATCCGGCTCGCCCACGCGCGCGCAAGCATCCTCGATGCACACCTCGTCGCCTGGGTGGAGCATGGCGCCTCGGCGCGTTTCGGGTTCGCCATTGACCGTGACCACGCCTTCTGCGATGAGCTCTTTAGCCTCGCCGCCGGTAGCCACCAAGCTGGCCAGCTTGATGAACTGGCCCAATTTGATGGAGTCGCCGTTGATAGGAATGTCTAGCATGCCGCCCAGCTTACCCAGCCCGCGCGCGGCTATAGCTACGGGTGGGCGATATGAAAGAAATCCAGGACCGTATCGGTGGTCCACTCCGCCCTCACCAGCCCGGAATGGTCCGTGGCCCCGCCATTCCACGTGTGCGTGCCACCGTGGATGGTGTATTGCTCGGTGCGCGCATCACATACCCGCCAGGTGAAGTGTTCCACCGCTTCTTTCCGACGCCTCTTTGGAAACGGGTTACACCCATTCTCCCTGGCAATCCCGCGCAGCGATTGCTTTACCGAGCGGTAGTGCGCGCCGTGCTGGTGCCCGCCATCGTAATTCATGAGCACGTCCTCAGTACCGTGAATATCCAGGTAATCGGTGGGTTCGCTGGCGCAGTCCTTTTCCACTCGGTCATACTTGGCCGCCGAGACCGTCGCCACCGCATCAAATAAACCCGGCCGCTTGCAGGACACCGCGCGGGCAAACCCGCCACCATTGGAAAAGCCCACCCCATAGGTGGTCTCAGAAGCGGGATAGTGACGGCGGACGAAATCGATGGTGTCATCGACGTATTTGAGGTCATCGTCCAAGCTGGTTACCGCATACGGTGCCGGCGCCCACGCCTTGCCCGCGCCTTGGACAAAGACGGTAATGGCATCGCCTTGGGAGAGGTCGGTGCCTTTGAACATATTGCCGGCGTCCATCTCATAGCCGTGCATCGCCACGACCACGGGCAGGCGGTGGTGCTTATCCGCGCTAAACGGCACGTGGACCACAAAGCTGCGGTCATTGCGCAGGTTAATGATCTGGTACTGGCCATTGGCGGTTGTGCCTTGGTCCGGCAGCGTGGTGATATAGCTATCGGCCGCGCCGTGCGATTCATTCGGCACGCTGCCCGGCCGCGGCAGTTCTTCCTCGCACCCTGCCATGAGCCCGGCGGCCGCGCATAACCCAGCGCATAGAGCCAGTGTTTTCTTGCCTACCTTAGTCACGGGCGCGCAGCTTCACCGCAGTGCCGGTGGCCGTGACCATCAGCATGTCATTCGAGGTGCCCATGGGCGAATAATCAAAGGCGATGCCCACCACGCCATCGGCCCCGAGCTCCTGTCCGCGGCGCCACAACTCATCGAGTGCCGCCTCTCGTGCCTTGATGGCTTCGCTTTCGTATCCAGCGGAGCGCCCACCGGTGATATTGCGGAGGGATGCCCCGAAATCCTTCAGCATATTAATACCGATGACGGTCTCTCCGGCGATAATGCGGATATAGTCCGTAATTTCATAGCCATCAACGGTATTAGTGGTGGTAAAAATCATGGACCCAGATTACATGGCTATAAGGCCACGCACTCCTTCAAAAAGGATGATGATACCCAGCAGCAGGAAGACCACGCCGCTGACAATATCCACCCAGGCGGAATTCCTGGCCATCCACTTCGATACCGCGCGGGTGCTCAAAGCCACGCCTACAAAGAGCACGAGGCTTTCCAAAATCAATACGGCACCCACCATGAGAGTGGCGCCAATGCCCATGCCGGGGTCGATGAAATTGGCAAAGATGGCGCCGAAGAAAATGACCACCTTGGGGTTCGAGAGATCGCAGATGAATCCCATGCGAAAGGCGGTGGCCGCCTTGATAATGCCGTCCGGCGTAAACCCGCGCGGCTGTGGGGCGCGGGTTTCGGTGCCCACTACGGTTGCGGGCGCGCGGCGCTCCTTAATACCACCGGTAATGGCGGTATAGGCCATCCACAGCAGGTAACAACCACCGAGAACCTGCAGCGCCACGAGGATGCCAGGGTGCGCGGAAATCAGCGCGGATAGCCCCGCCAAGGAGGCCACGGTCCAAATAGTAAGGCCGGTGGTACTACCAAGCGCCGCCCATACGGCTGCGCGCGTAGAACGCGCACCTAAGCGAATGATTTGCACTACGTCTGGGCCCGGCGAGGCCATCGCCGCGAACCACACGCCCATTAAGGTCACCAGGGCGCTAATAGCCACCTAACACCTCCATACTCGCATGCGATTGGATTAACACATGCCACTATAAGAACCCTCTCACCTGCAGCGAAACAGGTAAGTTCTGTGATGTAGGTAGCTCCTATATCAACTCTTTTATAGAAATCCACCACCTGTACTAACCGAAGAGCTCGATAGCGCCCTCCACGACCATAACGAGTCCCAGCACCGCAAAGATAAGACCAGAAACGATATCGATGGCCGCGGAATGGTGCGCAATCCAGCGCGATGCCGCGCGCACAATGAGCGCAAAAGTAGAAAACCACGTCACGGACATCGCCACGAGGATTACCGCCACCGCAACGGTCCAAGTGGGCGACATATCGGGGCGAATAAACTGCGCGAAAACTGCGCCGAAGAATCTGCATCTAGTCGGTTACGGCAACTGGAACGGCGAGGACTCGGCAACGCTGATGAGGGTGGGGTCCTTTGTCAAACACACTGCCCAGGTAGTCGCAGGCTGTGTCGACGAGACTCGGCAGCACTCCGAATGGATGTCCGCGGTATCAAGGCCGCTGAACTATTCAAGTTGCGGGACAAAAAGAGTCTCGCAGTGACGCTTGGTCCCTGAACAAGTTCGATCCTTCCACGATCTGCGCTGGAGACGCGGAGCGCTCGGGGGCCCTTGACCGGCTGGGGCACGTGCCGGGTGGTGGCTCGCCCACAGCCCCCCGTGCCCACACGCACCGAGGAGGGACAGGTCACCAAGTACGATCCCGATTCCACGGAGACGGACCGTGAACTCGAATGACGTGCCTGGCCCAAGGTGTGTCCGCTCGGCGTGTGGTTTAACCCTTATGAGACTTGCCGGTCACAGCCTCAGCGCTTCGCTTGCGCAGCCCGCAGCCCGTTCAAGATCACGATCACTTCGGCGACCTCGTGAACCAACACGACGGCAGCCAGACCCAGCACGCCGCTGATCGCCAGTGGCATCAACACGATGATGATGGCCAGAGACAGCACGATGTTCTGGTTGATGATCCGGCTTCCTCGGCGGGCGTGCTGCAGCGCCTTCGGGATTAGCCGGAGGTCATGGCCGGTGAAGGCGACGTCAGCGGACTCGATCGCGGCGTCAGAGCCGGTCGCTCCCATCGCTATGCCCACCGTCGCACCCGCCAGTGCCGGCGCGTCGTTGATGCCGTCGCCGATCATCGCCGTCGGCGTCTTGGAGGAGAATTCGGCGACGATGCTTGCCTTGTCCTCAGGGCGCAGCTCGGCGCGCACGTCGTCGATTCCGGCGATTCCAGCCAGCGCCCGGGCGGTGCGAGTGTTGTCGCCGGTGAGCATGCTTACTTCCACGTCGTTGGCGTGCAGGGCCCGCACGGCTTCGGGCACCTCGGGCCGCAACTCGTCGCGGACCCCGATCGCCCCGGCGAGAGCGTCATCGACGGTCACTAGGACGCAGGTCTGGCCCTCGGACTCCATGCGCTCAACGTCCGCTTTCAGTGGCCCGGCGTCGATCCATCGGGGGCTGCCCACCAGCACCCGTCGGCCTTCGACGGTGCCGCCGATGCCATGCCCAGCTTCCTCGCTGATGTCCGAGGCGGTGGGCGCTTCGGGCCCCGCTGCCGCGATCGCTGCGGCGAGGGGGTGTGTCGATTGCTGCTCAACTGCTGCCGCGAAGGAAAGCACCTGCGTCCGATCGAATCCGTCTACCGGGACCACTCCGGTAACCTCAGGCTGGTTGCGGGTAAGGGTTCCGGTTTTGTCCACTGCCAGGTTACGGATGCCGCCGAGTCGCTCGAACGCCGCGCCGGACTTGATGACCACTCCGAACTGGCTGGCCGCGCCGATCGCGGCCACGACCGTCAGCGGCACGGAGATTGCCAGCGCGCACGGCGACGCTGCGACCAGGACTACCAGCGCACGGGTGATCCACGTCTCAGGGTCGCCCAGCAGCGAGCCGATAACGCCGACCAGCACCGCCAGGATCATCACCCCGGGCACTAGGGGTTGGGCAATCCGGTCGGCGATCCGGGCGCGGTCGCCCTTTTCCGCCTGCGCTTGCTCGACTAGGTCCACGAGTGTGGTCAGCGAGTTGTCCGTTCCAGCTGCGGTCGTCTCGACCTCCAGCACCCCGGCGGAGTTGATCGCTCCCGCAGGCACTTCGTCGCCGGGCGCAACCTCCTCCGGAATGGATTCTCCGGTGATCGCTGAGGTGTCAAGGCTGGAGCGCCCGGATCGAATGATGCCGTCCGTGGCGATCCGCTCCCCGGGGCGCACGAGCATTAGCTCGCCAACCTCGAGGTCCTTCGCTTCGACCTCGGCCGCTGTGCCGTCGCGCAGCACCGTCGCGGTCTGCGGTACCAGCTTCAACAGCGCCCGCAGTCCGCCTTGGGCCCGGTCCATCGCCTTGTCTTCCAGCGCCTCGGCGATCGAATACAGGAACGCTAGCGCCGCGGCCTCTCCGACGAATCCGAGGATCACCGCACCGACCGCGCTGATCGTCATTAGCAAGCCAATGCCGAGCTTGCGCTTCGTGACAAGGTTCCGGATCGCTCCAGGCGCGAACGTGTAAGCGCCCAACAGCAGCCCAACCCAATACAGTACCGTCGCGGGCGTCTCCAAGTCGGACCAGTCCAGCGCCAGCCCTGTTATGAGGGCTACGCCGGAAAAGATCGGCAGCAGTAGCTCAGGGTCCTTCCACCATGGCCGATCGAGCTCGTCAATCTCCGTGGCGGGTTCGTGTTCGCATCCACATGCTGAACTCATGCGTTCGTTCCTTTCTCGCCGCAGTCGGGCACCGAGCACTCAGTGTCGATACAGGGGGCATTCTCGTCGACGGCCAGCGTCGCGTGGACCAGCGCTTCGAGCGCTGCCGCGAGGTGGGGATCGGCGATTTCGTAGCGGGTCTTGCGGCCCTCCGGCTCAGCTACGACAATGCCACAATCGCGCAGGCAGGATAGGTGATTCGAGACGTTCGAGCGGGTCAGATCCAAGCTTTGCGCGAGCACGGCCGGGTAGCTCGGACCGTCTAGTAGGGTTAGCAGGATTCGGGAGCGCGTCGGATCAGCCATGGCCCGGCCGAGCCGGTTCATGACGTCGAGGCGCGAAGCAATAGTCAGCATGTGCTGAACTATACAGTGTGCGATGAACTATGTAAAGGGGCTGAACTAACAGTCACGCGAAAGTCCTGCGACCTGCAAGAATTAGTCGATGGGATAGCCGATGACTGGTCCTTCACGGTTCGGCTGCCAACTCAACGCGGAGGCGACGTGGGCGGCGAAGTTCTCCAGAATCTTCACGTGGATGTCCACACCCACCCCTGTGGGGATGGTGATGAACAGGGTGTCGGCGGACATGACGGCGGCGTAGGTGCGGCCAGCGACACTGACACCAGGTTCTCCATCAAGAGCTAGACACTCACGGACATTGCGTACGGGTCGAACCACACGTAGCGAAGCTTTCTAATAGCCAAATGACTAACTCTTTTCGCTGGTATCCGGGAATGATACTTCCTTGAAGTCGGCAGTGTTGGCTACCCCGCGTACGAAGTACTGGAACTGCTGCTTGGAAACCACTTTGGTCTACGAAACCATAGCCTTCAAGCTACATCGCAGGAAAATTCCATTTCACGGTCGGTATGGGCCTTTTGCAGTTGGTTTATTCGAAATTCGTTCACCGTCTCCTTAGCCACCCGCACGATTAACGCGGTGTTTCGCCATCTTCGCGCGAGGCGAGTAGCTCCTTTAAGTGCGCATCGATGTCATCGAGCTTTTTAATAACGGCAACGGCGAAAACGATACTAATGACTAAAGCGATAATGCTGAGTATCAATGCCTTCCTTTACTCTGGCGCCCCATTACAGTGGACCGGGTTCCTTGCGAGGCGATTAAATCATGGTTCTGGTCAGGCGGAGGGGTACGCGGTGGGAAAGGGGGACGTCGGCAAGCAAAAGCGCCGCGCCCCCAGGAAAAGGGAACGCGGCGCTACAGCCCATCCGGCGGGAGGGTGCTTAGTGGTCAGCGCCCTGGATGGAGTGCTTGTGATCGCGGACTGCTTCGCCCTCAGCGTAGAGCGGCATATCCTGCTTGGCCTTGTACCACTCAGCGTGGTTCGGCTCGAGCGGGGTACGGCCGGCGATGAGGTCGGCAGCCTTCTCGCCCACCATCATGGTTGGGGCGTAGATATTGCCGTTGGTCACGGACGGGAAGACGGAGGCATCCGCAATGTAGAGGCCTTCGACGCCCCATACACCCATGGTGTCTGGGTTAACCACGGCCATAGGATCGGACTCCGCGCCCATCTTGGCGGTGCACGATGGGTGCAGCGCGGTCTCGCCATCGTTGCGGACCCATTCCAGGATTTCCTCGTCGGTCTGTACATCCACGCCCGGGCTGAACTCGCGGGCGCCGACCTCTTCCATGGCCTTGGTATCCAGCAGGGAGCGGGCAACGCGTACGGCCTCAACCCACTCGCGGCGGTCCTGGTCGGTCTTCAGGTAGTTGAAGAGGATGGACGGCTTGTCGTGGATATCGGCGCTCTTGATGTGAACGTGGCCCTTGGTATCGGAGAACATTGGGCCCACGTGCCACTGGAAGCCGTGCTTGACGTCCGCCTTCTGGCCGTCGTAACGCACGGCCATCGGCAAGAAGTGGAACATGAGGTTCGGGTAGTCCTCGTTCTCATTGGAGCGCACGAAGCCACCGCCCTCAAAGTGGGAGGTAGCAACCGGGCCCTTGTGGGTCAGCAGCCACTGCAGGCCCATGAACGGCCAGCGCCACTTATCCAGGTAAGGCTGGGAGGACGCGGTGGACTTGGTGGTCTCATACTGGATGTAGACCTCGAGGTGGTCCTGCAGGTTCTCGCCCACACCTGGCAGGTGCTTGACGACGTCGATGCCGTGCTTTTCCAGAATCTCACGGTCACCAATGCCGGAGATTTCCAGCAGCTGCGGGGTGTTGATGGCACCGGCGGACAGCACGATCTTCTCGGCATAGACGCGGTGAACACCGCCCTGCCACTCGTACTCGACGCCGACGGCCTTCTGGCCCTCGAAGAGGATCTTGGTGGTGAAAGCGCGGGTGCGGATCTCGAGGTTCTCGCGATCCATATTGGGGTAGAGGTAGGCACGGGCAGCAGACCAGCGCTTGCCGTTCTTAATATTGCGGTCGAACGGAGCGAAGCCTTCCTGGCGGTAACCGTTGACGTCATTGGTCAGGTTGTAGCCAGCTTCCTGCACAGACTTGAACAGGGCCTGGAAGAGCTCGGAGGTAGCCGGACCGCGGGAGAGGTAGAGCGGGCCATCGTGGCCACGGCGCGGATCGTTCGGCTCGGCCGCAGCGGCGGTTTCCATGCGGTTGAAGTACGGCAAGCAGTGGGCAAAGTCCCAGTTCTCCATGCCCGGGTTCTGGCCCCACTTCTCATAGTCCATCGGGTTACCGCGCTGGTAGATCATGCCGTTGATGGAAGAAGATCCGCCGAGAACCTTGCCGCGGGCATGGTAAACGCGGCGGCCGTTCATCTCCGGCTCCGGATCGGACTCGTACATCCAGTCATAGTTCTTTGCACCGATTGGGAAAGAGAAACCGGATGGCATGTGAATGAACAGATCCCACAGGGAATCTGGGCGGCCAGCCTCAAGGACCAGCACGCGGGTGTTTTTGTCTTCGGTCAGGCGTGCGGCGATGACGGAGCCTGCGGAGCCACCGCCAACGACGACTACGTCGCTTACTTCATCGGTGACCTTTTTAGCGGAACGCTTCTTGGTCAGCTTGTCCATAAAACCCATAAATCCCCTTCTTTCTGTGAAATATTTCACACGTCAAGATTGCCCCACCGGAAGTGAAAATATTGTAATTTATACAAAAGTCTGTATTTATTCACATCGTCTTATGTGCGGGCACTACCTCCAGAGTACACATCCCTCTAGAAGTTTGCCCATCTTAATGTATATTTACCTTGTCCGGATGGATGTCTCTGGAGATGAAATCCGAAGTCTTTGCGCATAGTTCGCCCGAATATGATTCATTTCACTCACCTATCTCTCCCTGCGATCTTGTGAGCATTTTGGGGCACCCGTGCGAAAGATTCGGCCCAAACCAACCAACAATAGGAGAAGTAGATGGCTAACTTTGACCCTCACGATCCTGAGGAGTCGCACACTTCAAGTAAAGACCCCCAACAAGGGGGTAAAAACACCTCTCTCGCAACCCCATCTGGAGAGCCCAAGAAGCGCAGCCCGCGCTACCAAGTTCGTGCCCTCGTCGGCAGCTACAAGGCTGAAACCGGCGATGCCGTAGGCGCGGATCAGGTCCCTGCTCCCAAAACAAACTGGCCGGTATTTATCATCTCCGGCGTCCTCATTATTGCCATGGCGCTCTATGCCGGGCTCGGCCGCGATTCCGCGGCAGAGACCCTCGCCAGCGTCACCGGCTGGATCGGCACCAACCTCGGCTGGTTCTATGTCCTCACCGCCACCATCGCCGTGGCCTTCGTGCTCTATATTGCCTTTTCCAATGCCGGCAATATCCGCCTCGGACCGGACCACTCGCGGCCGAAATTCAATGCTTTCTCCTGGGCATCCATGCTCTTTGCCGCCGGCATCGGCGTGGACCTCATGTTCTTCGCCGTGGCCGAGCCGGTCACCATGTACATGCAACCACCGGTCGGTGACGGCGAAACCATGGAGGCCGCCAAGGAAGCCGTGGTCTACGCCATGTTCCACTATGGCCTGACCGGCTGGGCTCTTTACGCCCTGATGGGCATGGCCTTCGGTTATTTTGCCTACCGCCTCAATATGCCGCTAGCTATCCGCTCCGCGCTCTACCCGCTCATCGGCAAGCGCGTACACGGCCCCATCGGCTCCGCGGTGGACATCGCTGCCATGCTGGGCACCGTCTTTGGTGTGACCGCCTCCCTGGGTATCGGTGTGGTACAGCTGTCCTACGGCTTCCACCTCATCTTCGGCATCGAGCAGGGCCTTGGACTGCAGTCCGCCCTCATTATCATCGCCGTGGCCATTGCAACGTTGTCGGCCGTATCCGGCGTCGATAAGGGCATTCGCTTCCTCTCCGAGCTGAACGTCTACCTGGCCATTGCGCTGATGATCTACGTCGTGGTCTTTGGCAAGACCGCCTACCTCTTCGATGCCATCGTGACCAATATCGGTGACTATGTCTCAAAGTTCCCATCTTGGACCATGGAAACCTTCGCCTTTGCCGATGACCAAGCCAACGTGGATACCTGGATGCAGTCCTGGACCCTCTTCTTCTGGGCATGGTGGATTGCCTGGGCTACCTTCGTCGGCCTCTTCCTGGCCCGCATCTCCCGCGGCCGCACCCTGCGCCAGTTCATCTTTGGCACCCTGACCTTCCCGTTCCTGTTCATCCTGATGTGGATGTCCTTCTTCGGTAATACCGCCTTGGACATGGTCCGCTCGGGTGACTACCCAGAATTCGCCGAAAACGCGATTAACGTACCAGAGCAGGGCTTCTACGACATGCTGCACGAGTTCCCAGGCTCTGGCATCGTCATCTTCTTGACCACCTTCATCGGCCTGCTGCTCTACATCACCTCGGCCGACTCCGGCGCGCTGGTGATGTCCAACTTCACCTCCCGCATTACCGATAACCGCCAGGATGGCGCGCGCTGGCTGCGCATCTTCTGGTCCATCACCGTGGGCGCACTGACCCTGGCACTGCTGCAGATCGACGGCATCGCCACCGTGCAATCCGCGACCGTCGTGATGGGCCTGCCCTTCGCGTTCGTGGTCTACCTCATCATGTTCTCCCTGTGGAAGTCCCTGCGCCTAGAAAACGTCCAGCGTGAAGCCCGCACCACCGCTATGCACGGCGTGATTTCTTCCCGTACCGAGCGCGAGCCTTCGGATTCCAACCTCTGGAAGAATCGCCTGGACCGCGCCAATACCTTCCCTTCCAAGCAGGAGATGGATACCTACCTGCGCGAAACCGCTACCTACGCCCTCGAGCAGGTGGCAACGCACATGCGCAGCCGCGGCTACGATGCCCTCTTGCTCACCAGCGAGCTTCCCGACGTCGAACTTCCGCAGCTCGACCTCGAAGTTAAGCTGCACAATGAGCGCATGTTCCGCTACCAGCTCTTCCCGGTCGCGGCCGAGCGCCCCGACTTCAGCACGGGCGAGGGCGACGAGTACTACCGCCTCGAGGTCTACGATATGACCGGTTCGCTGGGCTATGACGTCTACGGCTATTCCGAGAACCAGATCATCAATAACGTGCTGGATCTCTACGAGCGCCACCTGGCCTTCCTCTACATGCAGCAGACCCAGCCGGGCGATTCCGATGTCTCCGATGGCGCCGAGCCCGAGCGCACTTGGCGCGAAGATAGCTAAGCTGGCCAGTACAACTACCTCTATGAGAGAAAGGTTGCTTTTCACTTGAGCACCCAGAACACTTTGTTCGACCCCACCCAGACCGATCTGCTGAAGGGCGTGCATGCCGACGGCGCCCCAAAGTCCCTGTTCATCAACGGTAAGTGGGAAGCCGCCCAGAGCGGCGAGACCCGCACCATCATCTGCCCGGCCGATGGCTCCACCGTGGGCCTGGTTTCCGAGGCCTCCGACGAGGACACCGAGCGCGCCATCAAGGTTGCCCGTGAAACCTTCGACAACGGCGAGTGGGCCAATACCCCGTCCGCCGAACGCGGCAAGATCGTCATCCGCGTGGCCGATTTCATCCGCGAGCACAAGGAACTTTTCGCACAGGCCGAATCCGCCGATACCGGCAAGCGCTACGAGGAATCCCTGGGCGATATGGATGACATCGCCAACGCCTTCGAGTACTTCGGCACCCTGGCCCAGCACCAGGCCGGCCGCGTAGTCGACCCGCAGGATCCCAACTTGCGCTCGCGCATCGACGCCGAGCCCGTTGGCGTCTGCGGACTGATTACCCCGTGGAACTACCCGCTGCTGCAGGTCTCCTGGAAGGTGGGCCCGGCCCTGGCAGCCGGCAATACCTTCGTCCTCAAGCAGGCGGAACTCACCCCGCACACCGCGATGCTGCTCATGGCCGCCCTCAAGGAATGCGGCCTGCCAGACGGCGTAGGCAACCTCATCACCGGCGCCGGTGCTAACTGCGGCAACCCGCTGTCCCAGCACCCGGATGTGGACATGGTCTCCTTCACCGGTGGCCTGGTCACCGGCAAGATCATTGCCAAGAATGCGGCTGAGACCGTCAAGCGCACCGCACTCGAGCTCGGTGGCAAGAACCCGAACGTCATCTTCGCCGATGCCGACTTCGACGTCGCCGTGGACAACGCCCTCAATGGCGCCTTCTTCCACTCCGGCCAGGTCTGCTCCGCAGGATCCCGCATCGTCGTGGAAGAGTCCCTGCACGATAAGTTCGTCGACGCTCTGGTAGAGCGCGCCAATAAGATCAAGATCGGCGGCCCGACCGATGAGAAGGCCGAGACCGGCCCGCTCATCTCCGCCGAGCATCGCGAGAAGGTCGCTGCCTACGTTGACAAGGCTCGCGAGCAGGGCGCCAAGATCCTCACCGGTGGCCGCGCGGCTACCAGCGAGGACACCAATGGCCAGCACGGCACCGGCACCACCGACCTGGGTGCTGGTGTGTACTACCTGCCGACCATTATCGATGGCGCTACCCGCGAGATGGATTGCGTGCACGACGAGGCCTTCGGCCCGACCGTGACTATCGAGACCTTCACCACCGAGGAGGAGGCCATCGAGATCGCCAACGACACCGAGTACGGCCTCGCTGGCGCCGTTTACACTTCCGACGCCGGCCGCGCCGAGCGCGTAGCCCGCGCCCTGCGCCACGGCACCATCTGGATCAACGATTTCCACCCATACCTGCCGCAGGCAGAGTGGGGCGGCTTCAAGCAGTCTGGCAACGGCCGCGAGCTTGGCCCCACCGGCTTGGCTGAGTACCAGGAGCACAAGCACGTGTACCAGAACCTCTCCCCTGCCGCTTGGGATCAGTTCGGACTGCAGTAACTAAGCCGGCCACCTAGCATTCAGCCCCCGCTGCCCACTGAACTGCTCCCCATTAGTTGGACTGAGAAATTAGTTTCCGATTAGTGGGGAGTAGTTTTCATTGAGAGCCCGAAGTTTGGTGAGTGAGCATCAGCGGGAGCAGTTGGTTGAACTATTTGAGCAAGGCATGGGCTATCGTGCCGCTGCTACTGCTCTTGGTGTCTCCAAATACGCCGCCCGTATGCTCTGTCGTCGGTTTAAACTGCATGGCAGACTATGTCTTGTGGAAAAACCGACTAAGCAGCAGTATTCGTTCGAAATCAAGAAGGAAGTTGTCCAACGCCACCTTTCTGGTGAGACAGCGATGAATCTTGCGCGGGAGTTTGGCCTGTCATCAGAGAATCTGGTCAGCGGATGGTCGAGGAAATGGCGTAATGGTGGCGATGAGGCACTAAAACCGAAGCCGAAGGGCAGGCCCAAGGGCTCGGTCACGCCGAAGCCGCTGTCGGAGGAAGCGAAGCTGCGTCGCCAGATCGCGCGGTTGGAAGCGGAAAACGCATATCTAAAAAAATTGCGGGACTTGAGGAATCAGGGACACGCCTGAAGGTTCAGGCGATTGTCATCCTCAAGTCACGGCATCGTCTGCAATACCTTTTGGATGCGGCAGGCATGCCGAGATCAACGTTCTTCTATCACCCGAAACGACTGCGCGAGCCGGATAAGCACGCTGCGCTCAAAGACGCGATCTTAGAAAGCTTCGAGCGTAACAAGCATCGCTACGGCTACCGACGAGTGCTACTTGACCTGCGCAACCAGGGGTGGGTGGTCAACCACAAGCTCGTCTACAAACTCATGAGCGAAATGGGGCTTCGAGCCAAGGTCCGCCGGCGCAGGCCATATGTTTCTTATAACGGGACGACAAGCCACATTGCCGACAACACACTTGACCGCAAGTTCACCCCAGATAAGCCAAATACCGTCTTTGTCAGCGACGTCACCGAGTTCAGGGTTGCAGGCCGCAAGGTCTACCTGTCACCGGTGATGGATCTGTTCGACCGTTCAATCGTTGCCCACTCCGTGGCTACATCGCCGTCGACAGCGTTTACCGCTGATTCTTTAACTAAGACGATTAAAACGTGTACGCCTGAGCCTGGGTGGATGATGCATACCGATCAAGGTTTCCAGTACCAGCATTCGTCCTGGCGCAACCTGATTCATGACAACGGTGGTGTTCAGTCGATGTCGCGTAAAGCCAACTGTTACGACAACGCGGTCATGGAGAATTTCTTCGGGCACTTGAAAACCGAGATGTACCACGGAGAAGTCTTCGACACCGTCGCAGAGTTCAACCAGGCCATCGACGAGTACATCCAGTGGTACAACACCGAACGCATCCAACAACGACTCAAGGGTCTGACCCCGATGCAATATCGAAATCAGACCCTTGAAGCCCTAACCGCCTAGAATTAAACCAGTCCAACTTTCAGGGGCCAGTTCAGATGAGCGCGGGGGCTGAATCTTCTGTATGAGGCCAACGTGCGGCCACGTTATTGGCCTCGTTCACCTACCAAGCGGGCCACAACGTGGCCGCTGTGTAGTTCCCTGATGCATAACAAGCACATAGCGGCGATTCCACGGCAGGAAATCCCCGAAACGTGCTCGTTTCGCACGCAGCGCCACGCCTTAGGCGCCGACGCGGACTGACTACGCGGAAAGGGCGTCTTCCAGCTCAGCCAGCAAGGAATTGGTGCGCTCCACCTTGAAATCTGCGGGGCGGAACTCGCCGTCGGCCCAGTCGGTGAAGAAGCCAAACTCCAGCTGGTTGCGCAGCTGCGGCATGGCGAAGTTCACCACGATGGAGCGCCATGCTTCCACACCGCGGACTGCCCCGCCCGGGCCATAGCCTGCAAACGCTACCGGCTTGCCGGCCCACTCTGCGGCCAGGCAGTCGAAGGCATTCTTGAACGGGCCCGGCACGGAGCGGTTGTACTCCGGGGTGACAAAGACGAAGCCTTCGCAGGCATCAACCACATCGGACCATGCCTGAACCTTCTCATCCGCGTACTGCTTATTAGCAGCAGCGGGAACAACCTCGGTGGTCAGGACCGGAATATCGAATTCCTTGAGGTTCAGCAGGGTGTACTCCACGCCATCCTTACGGCCCTGGGCCAGATCATAAAGCCACTCGCCCACTTCCTTGCCGGCGGCCTTATCGCGGGTGCTGCCGATGATGATGCCAATGCGAGACATGAGAGAACCTTCTTTCCTTCAAGCTTTATGTAACACCTCTAGCCTACCGCCCGTGCCGAAACTTGTCTGATAGTGATGTTGATACGTCCCTCTGCAAGCCCGCACCCCTCCGGCAACGTGCC
Organism: Corynebacterium sp. S5S1; assembly: GCF_001913985.1. NCBI lineage: Bacteria > Bacillati > Actinomycetota > Actinomycetes > Mycobacteriales > Corynebacteriaceae > Corynebacterium > Corynebacterium sp. S5S1. Next base: position 8,814 of record NZ_MKXT01000009.1, on the reverse strand, counting down.
ATCGTTGACGCGCACTACCCCGTGGTAAGCAAAGCGCTTTGGCCCACCAAAGACCACCAAATCACCACTACATAGCGTGATATCGTCCCACGGCCGCGTGCGCGCCTCGGTGTGGCCCATACGGAAGAGGGCCTCATCCCCAATGGACAGCGAAATCACCGGAGCCGGCGATTCCTCGGAATCATCCACGTGCATGCCCATCGCCGATCCCGGCGGGTAGTAATTCACGAGTGCCATCTCCGGCACAAAGGTCTCCACCCACGGCTCCAGCTCGGGTGCTACCTCGGCCGCGGCGCGCAGTGCCCCCGGCGCAATCTGCCGCAGGCTCTCCGGCACCGGCGGAACCCGCGTGCCGTCCATATTATCCACATAGCGATAGCTTGGATAATGCCAATACCTGCCCAGATGCAGCTGAAATACGCTCATCTGTCCACCGGACTTCAGCCGCGGGCGCACCATCGCCATCGGCGTCGCCGCATACTCGCGCGCAATGCCGCGCATTTCCTCCACCAAGGCCCTCTGCTTATCGACGCCCACCCATCCCGGCACATGCCCCACCCCCGGGGCCACACGCACACTCGGCCGCGGCAGCGAATCAAAAAGCATGACCTCACCCTAAACCCCTAAACCTCTAGAATTAAACCAGTTCAACTTTCGAGGGCTAGTTAATTAGAAATATTCCCTCTTTAGATTGATGGAAATGTAAAGAACCGCAGAGCATCGTTTCGATTTACACACCGCTGCATCTTATTTGGCAGAAATCCTCACTAAGGAGGCCTTGAGCGAAAATAGGTTCAGGGGCGAATCCGCCGCATCGTTGCCGAAATTTCATGGCGCTGCCGCATGGTTAGATGAATTTCTATACTTCGCTTTGGAAGAGGAAACGCCTGATGGAAAGGCGTTTGTCGGCTTTGAAACCATTCTCCACCCCGAGGGAACTTTTAAAAAATGTTCGGTTGAGTATGAAAATGTTCACGACCTATGGGCTTACGACATTGCTGGTGAATCAATCCTTAAGAACCTCGATTTTGAAGAGCCGGACCGTATCACGTGGTTCAAACACGTGGTTCAAAACTGATAGCGAGAATTTCGTTCCACCTACATGGAGCGATGTGCTGGCTTTGTATCACGTTTTGAATCGAATATGGATACAGGTTTAAAGGAGTACGAGGTCACCTACTGCAGGGAAACGACCGCAGGATCACCACCTGCTATCCGCGAGCCGCCCCATACCGCACGGTCCGAAATAACCCCTGATACGATAGCCAGATTCACCGCTACCTAGAACCTGACTGTTTTCGGCAGAAGTCTACTCAGACATTCACTGGGATGGTTCGATTTAGAACTCCAGCGATCAGAGATTGAATCGAGGTAGAGATGAGTGCGCGCTAGCCGGAGACGCAATTAGCCTCCGACTAGCGCGGCGCTGAAAAACTAGCTCGTGGAATGTGTGTATCCCGGTCTTAGCGTTCCCAGACTCGGTGCGATGCGAGGAGTTTCTTTACCGGTTCAGCTGCTTGGCGTGGGGAATCAACGGAAACGATTCCTGGTTGCTCGGCTTTAACGCGTGCGTATTCAAGCGCCGAAGATGCATTGCTGTCGGCGAGAACAATAGCCTTCTTGTGGCGTTCAAACTCACCGAGCATCGTGGATACTTCAGAATTGTGCGGGGGATCTAGAACTACTGCTGCATCAAACTCTATGGAGCGAGCAGTCAGGTAGGTTCGAGAAACTGATACTTCAGTACCGTCAACAGTTACGGTTCCACCCTTAGTAGAGACGACCATAGGAACAACACCCGCGTTGAATAGGTCGTTAAGCAGTTCCCCTACTCCGTCTAGTTCCTGGTCCGAATCAATAAGAATTGCAACTCGGCGCCCATCAATGGGCCACGTCTTACCCAACTGTGACAGAGCGGGAGAAGAGCTGGCATCGGGTACTTCCTGTTGCTCCGGATGCGGAAGGCCCAAATTATCAGCGACAGTTTCTGCCAGCTCTTGGTCAACGTGTGCGAGAACATCGAGGTAGCGCAGCTTAATGGCCTCTTCATAGCACTTGCCAAGTTCAAAGGAGAAAGCTTCAATAAGGTGCTGTTTCTCAGTCTCTGTCAAAGACAGGTAGAACATGCGCGCTTGCGAGAAGTGGTCTTCGAATGAAGCCGGACTCCGTCGAGTTACGTGTCCTTCTACCGGGCGAGGCACATCTATGAATGCACCCTTGTCAATCGGCGTTTCGGTTGGGTTTCCCGCGTCAAGACTATTTGGTTTGTAGGGAGCTATACCAGTATGCGCTGCCTGCTGGTACATGCCGTCGCGTAGGTTGTCATTGACTGGCGAGTGGGGTCGATTGATAGGCAGCTGGCTAAAGTTAGGTCCGCCTAAACGAGATATCTGCGTGTCGAGGTAGGAAAATAGTCGTGCCTGCAAGAGCGGATCGTTCGTGACGTCGATACCAGGAACAAGATGACCAGGGTGGAAAGCGACCTGTTCGGTCTCTTCAAAGTAATTTCCTGGGTTCTTATTGAGTGTAAGCGTGCCGATAACCTCTACCGGGGCCAGTTCTTCAGGAACAAGCTTCGTCGGGTCGAGCAGATCGATGCCTTCAAACATCTCTTCCTTGGTATCTGGGAATACCTGGACACCCAGGTCCCACTGCGGGTAAGCGCCTGCCTCGATAGCGTCGGCGAGATCTCGACGGTGGAAATCGGGATCTACACCACCGGTAATTTGGGCTTCTTCCCACACCTGGGAGTGAACTCCTAGGCGTGGCTTGAAGTGGAATTTTACGAGAGTAGTTTCTCCGGCGTCGTTAATCATGCGGAAAGTATGGATGCCGAAGCCTTCCATAGTTCGTAGTGATTGAGGGATACCACGGTCTGACATATTCCAGAACGTATGGTGGGTAGCTTCAGTGTGTAGTCCGACGAAATCCCAGAAAGTATCGTGCGCACTTTGTGCCTGTGGGATCTCGCGATCCGGGTGGGGCTTTCCGGCGTGCACAACGTCGGGGAATTTGATTCCATCTTGAATAAAAAAGACAGGGATATTGTTGCCGACCAAGTCCCATACGCCTTCTTCGGTATAGAATTTCACTCCCCATCCGCGTGTATCGCGCACGGTATCAGCAGAGCCGCGGGAGCCCAGAACGGTAGAAAAACGCACGAAAACGGGGGTTTCTTTACCTTCGGCGAATACACCGGCTTTCGATATTTTAGAAGCCTTGCCGTTTGAGACAAACGTGCCGTGAGCGCCTGCACCACGTGCGTGTACTACACGTTCCGGAATTCTTTCATGATCGAAATGAGTTATCTTTTCGCGAAAGTGGTGATCTTGCATTAACAGCGGACCGCGCTCGCCTGCCCGCAGAGAATGATTAGTTTCGTTTAGCCGAGCTCCTTGAGCGGTGGTGAGATACTCACCCTGTTGACGACGTGGATCTTGGTTGTCGGCGCCGATTTTAAAGGGGCATCCAGTCGGTGAATAGGTTTCTGGAGACGTTTGCGCGTTGAGTGGCTGGGGTGGTGCAGCAGCTTCGTTGGGCTCGTTTACGTGTGGGGTGTGGCTGCCGGGGGTGCCTGGTACATGATTTCCCTGTGGAGAGGCGGATGGGGACGACTTATCTTGACTCATTGTCTGCTCCTAGACGTGAAACAAAAAAGGGCACCTTAAGGGTAAAACGAATTTTTGGTTTGCGCAGGAAACTTGACAATTAAGAGAGTCTAGCTGGCCGCTGGTTGGGTGTATGAGGGAAAGCGTGCCGTGTGCCCCGCGGGGCTGAAAGAGGGGGTTTTAAGCTAGCGGAACCTTCGGTTAGAGGGTTTACTAGAGTGAGGTAAGACATAACTTTCAGGGAAATTGTTTTAGCTGAGACTTTTAAGGTGAAAGTAAACGTGAGTAGTGCGGGAAAGAGGTCTGCTCTAATAAGGGTGCTGTCCATCCCCGCGGGACACCCTTATGTTTCGAAGGCGATTTCTCAAGATTTCGTAGAATTAATTCCCGATCCTGTTATTGACTCCGAGCAGCCAGAGCGGTGGTGGCCGCACCCTAGTTTAGAAAAACAGTGGTGGGATAAATATGACGAAGATGTATCTAGCGGGAAAAGAAAGCCGATAGATGTAGTCCACGTCCACTTCGGGTTTGAGCATCTGACTAAAGAACAATGTCGCGACTTTGTCGAGGCTCTTAGCGAACGCAAAATTCCTCTTGTTTATACGGTTCACGATATTGACAATCCCCATCTAGACCAACAAGGGCCTTATCACGATAAGGTCCGCATTCTTCTCCGTGCTGCTGCTAAAGTTCTAACGCTGACAAAGAAGGCCGCTAGCGTCATCGATGAATTATTCGACTACCCCGCCAGTAGCATTGAAATATTACCGCATCCGGCTATCGTAGATTCACCCGTTTCACAAGACTTCTCCTCGACACAGTCAGAAGGTGTCGGAGTCTTTTTAAAGTCTCTGCGGGGGAATGTAATCAGGAATGTAGATTTTTACACGGAGATAGCTGATTTTCTTTCCCAACAAGGAGAAAAGTTTAAGGTCTTCATACATCGAGAAAGACCGGACGATTTTCTTTTCGACGCTCTTCAACGCGCGGAAAATATCGATCTTATTGAACATGATCCTTTCAGTGACCACGAACTTTTTGCAACGGTAGCGCAGTGTAGTTGCGTTCTACTCCCTTATACAAAAGGGACGCATTCAGGCTGGTTAGAGATGTGTCGAGATCTGTCAGTCCCGATTGCGGTGCCGGACTGTGGGTGTTACCTAAACCAGGCTGATAGTAGAGATGCTGTGCTGGAATACGAGTCTGGTAACGGGAAAGGAGCAGCTAAAGCGCTTGCTCAGCTATCACGTTCCGGACATCTTACCTACCAGGGTGATCGAGCAAGGCAAAGTGAAGACATAAAAAGCGCACATTATCGTATCTACGATGCTGTCCGTGCTAAGCGAATTGCCTTAGTAGCTCCGTCGCGTTTTCCCGTCGCTCCGCCATATCCTGGCGGGCTAGAAGCCTTTTGTTCAATGCTTGCTCGCTTACTGAGAGAAGCTGGAAATCGCGTGGATCTTTATGCCGTGGAAGGAAGCGAGCATCAATGTAGGGATGTTGTTTTCCCGGGGGTGGATTGGTCTGGTTATGAAAGCGAGAAAACGGACCACACCTACCCTCCGGGGGAGCGAGAAAAAGAAGACGCTGCTTTTCGTAAGTTAGCTCAGCACGTACATGCTCAGGCGCAAGCCGGAGAGCTTGACGTAATCCACAATAATAGCCTTCACCCTGGTCTTTTTAATTTCGGTAAAGGCTTGCCAATGCTGACAACACTTCACGCACCCGGATTTATAGAAGTACAGCAAGGGATAGACACTGCTGCGAAACGTCGCGGCAAATCTCCGGCTGGAATTTTTAGTGCGGTATCGCAGTCAGTGGCCCGCACTTGGACCGCTCCTGAGCCCATACATATTGTGCCCAACAGCTTTGATCCAGCTGTATGGTTTCCCCGACGTTCAGCTTCTGTACCGACAGGTGCTGTGTGGTTTGGAAGAATCGTCCCTGAAAAAGGCTTGCACATAGCAATCGAGGCAGCGCGTGCAAGCGGACTTACTTTGACGGTAATAGGCAGGATCGGCGACGAAGAATATTTTTCAAAGGAAATTCAGCCGAAGCTAGACACTGATATCACAGTTCTAGAAGCTATGCCCCAGGAAGAAATAGCCGAGGAGGTATCACGCCATGAAGTATGCCTTGTTACTCCTTGTTGGGAAGAACCATTTGGTCTTGTCACTATTGAGGCCATGGCCTGCGGTACTCCGGTAGCAGCGATAGGAAGAGGTGGGATAGCAGAAATATACTCCCGCTTGGGAGACGAATTTTCATCTGCAGTTGCACCCGCCTGTAGCAGGCTCGATGAGCAAGTAAGGCGTTTACAACAAGCGATTGATAGTGCTCGAAAAATGGATAGGGACCACATCGCGAAAACAGTAAAGGCCCATTTTGGTCCGGAAACCCTTCTTTCCAACTATTTAGAGCTATACCATAAGGCGGAGACGATTGGTTAGTAGTCAGCGACAAGACGGTTTGACAGTTGGCATCTATGCTCACCATCAAGGTTCCGGTCATATCCGGCGATGTGCGGCTATTGCTAAAGAACTAACAACGCACTTTCCTACGAGTTCCGTCACTATCTTTAGCAGTGCTCAAGGAGCAGATATTTCTTTACCGTTAGATACAGATGAATACGGCACTTACCAAGACGTCACTGCCAATGGGCAGTGGCACTGGGCTCCCATTGCGCACGAGGGACTGAGAGAGCGCATGGGACTGATTGCACGGTGGATAGACCAAGAAAAGCCCGATGTTTTCTACGTTGACACATCAGTCGAAGTTAGTCTTTTCGTACGGCTCATGGGTATTCCCGTGGTCTCGATAGTCATGCCGGGAACAAGGCAGGACCCCGCGCATCAAGAGCTATATCGTATTGCCACCGCTTTGGTCGGCGCTTGGCCCGAGACTTTACCTGCGCCTAAAAGTCTTCTTCCGTTTACTAACAAGTTCACCGCAGTGGGCGGCCTGTCACGTTTTAGTACTAAGGGCCTACCCGCAGCTCAGCCAGAACGCCAATCTGATCTCGTGGTAGTCCTCCAAGGCAAAGGCGGTACACAATGGGACGATCAGTACTGGCAGCAGGTAGAAAAATATTGCAAACATTGGAAGATTGTCACCCTAGGCGGATCACACAGGGTCGACAATCCCTTTCCCTATCTACAACGCGCCGCCTGCGTCATCAGTGCAGCGGGACAAAACTCAGTAGCGGATATTGCCGCCGCGCAAGTCCCGGCTATTTTGATTCCGCAACCAAGAGCATTTGATGAGCAGTCAGCTACCGCAACCTCTGTAGCAAATTTGAATCTTGCAGTCGTCCTGGATGAAATGCCTGAGCTCTCCCAGTGGCCTCGACTGCTTGAACGTGTCACCGACACTAGCCCTGCCTGGGAGCAGTGGGTCAACCCCCACGCAGCAGAGAAGATAGCCCACGTTATCTACCAAACCGGTAAGGGAGTGCGTCTATGACCGTAGTGGTTACTTTGTGTTCAGCAGACAGGTCTGAGCGCGTTGCTAGACAGAATCTATTCCTTCACGCGGGAACGATCCCGTTCAGGCACGGAATTATTACCCTGGGACCCCAACAGTTTGATGTTCCCCAAGTAGAAAGCATTACCCACTTTCCACAATTGCCGGTACATTTATCCGCTGCCAGAAACGCTGCAGGACGCTGGGCTATCGAGCAAGCTCAACCCGGCGAAGCGATTATTTTTCTCGACGCAGATTGTCTTCCTGCCCCCACCCTATTATCTGCCTATATGCAAGCTTGTCAGCAGTTTCCTGGAAGTATTTTTTCTGGTCCCGTGACCTATCTTCACCAGGGCGTCGTACCTAAACCTCACAATGTTGGCTCATACGACGCGCCGCATCCTGCACGACCTAACCCGGATGTCGGCGAGCTACAGCAGGCGAGCGGTCAAGGCTACGAAGTATTCTGGTCTCTGAACTTCGCTGTTGAGCGTGACACTTTGAAGCGTTGTCTAGAAAGTTGGGGCGGTTTCGACGAGATTTTTACGGGGTATGGGGGCGAAGATACTGACTTCGCCTACCAATTACGAGCACATAATATCCCGCTGTGGTGGGTGGGAAGTGCTCGCGTTTACCACTTATGGCATCCAGTGTCCTCGCCGCCGGTGGAACACGTTGAAGACATCATTAAAAATGCAAACTTGTTCTATCAAAAATGGGGTCAATGGCCTATGCGTGGCTGGTTAGAGCAGTTTTCTGAGATGGGATTGATTACGTTCAGCGAAAATCGTTGGGAGGCAATTAAATGACGTATTACGCACTTGTTGTGGTTCCTGCCCACCAAGAAGAAGAAACGATTGTCGACTGTATACAGTCCATTGACGTTGCAAGCCATGCAGCCCAAGCTTTAGCCAAAGACATGGGTTACTGCTTAGAGGTCCACTTAGTAGTGGTAGCTGACAGTTGTAGCGATGCGACAGTATTACGTGCTCGAACATGTAGTACCGGTAGTGTGAAAACCCACGTCGTTGAAGTGCGTTGCAGAAACGTAGGAGCGGTTCGTACAAAGGGGACACTCACTGGTCTGCAACTTATCGGGGCGGAAAACAGCGGAATATTGGAGACAAATCGGGTGTGGGTACTTAATACAGATGCCGATTCAAAAGTGTCGCCGCAATGGATGATCGCGCATCTACGGTGGGTTGGGTTAGCTGAGATAGTATTGGGAACGGTCGTTCCAGAATGGGGGTCTCACCATTCTCCACAACTTGTTGCAGAATATGACCGCCTTTATAACCACCGTAATGGGCATCGGCATATCCACGGCGCTAATATATCCTTTTCCGCTAATGTGTTTAGCTTGGCAAATGGTTTCCCTGCCCGCAAGGAATCAGAAGACGTAGAGATGGTAAGAAAACTCGCCGCCAGAGGTGCTCGTACCGTCTCGATATCGGATGGCCCTGTTTATACTTCAACGCGTGCATCTGACCGAACACCCGGAGGATTTTCTGGATTTATCGCTAACCTTTCGCTAGCCCTACCTATCACTAGCCAGGCGGAGAAGCCAACCAAGCAATACCCGTCAGTGTTTACCTCTACGGACTCTGAAGACGAGGTCGTAGAGTTCTAACTCTCAAAATGAAAGACGGGTTAAGCGACAAAATGTGTGTCCGGAATCGTTGATTTTCATGCTCTGAACTCCGCGTTTGCGGAAAATATATGCTCCAAAAGCATATATTGGCCC
>NZ_MKXT01000046.1:0-9648 GCF_001913985.1 Corynebacterium sp. S5S1 | reverse complement strand
CGCTGAACTTCACTCAGCGAACTACGTGCTCTCAAAGAAAATGCTCCCCACTAGTTGTTGGCAACTGATTTCTCAGTCCAACTAATGGGGAGCAGTTCAGAATTACGCGGCGGTTTTCTTTGGCAAATAGGTGCAGCCCATGATCGAGCACACCGATGGCCGCTGCGAAGCGAAGGATGAACACGAAATCACCCAAATCCTGCCGCTTCAGGCCATTAAGGTCTGGGTACTCAGCGCTTAACCGCATAAGACTAGAGACCACGCCGAAGCGGTGTTCAAAGCCCTCGGTATCCCGAATGGTAAATGGGCGGCTAGAGCCCGTGGGACGAATGGACTCATAGGCCCACACCACAGGCTGGGTGTCGGGGCGGCGCACGATGATGTGGTTGGGGGTGGCGGTGATGCGGTAGGTGGGGGCGTCGGCAAGCACAAGCCATTCCCCCGCCGCGATGCGGCCGTCCTCCAGGGGCAGCAGGGGCGGATGAACGCGCGCTTGGCGCTCCAATTCCGCAACGAGTTCGTCGTCGGTGGCGCCCCAGCCGATGCCTTGATTGGCAAGCATGGCAAAGAAGGTGGGAAGGCTGAGGTTGGGCTGGCCCTCCCAGGCGCGGCGGAGGGACTCAAGAGTGGGATCGATGCGGGTGGGGTCATCCATATCCCTATAGACTATACCGGCCGAAGGATACCGGGCCCATCGCAGCCCAGAGGAATCGAACAGAAGGCAGGAACACCAAATGGGGCGCACATTAGATATGGATCAAAGAATCCGCCCCACCAATGGTGAAGCGGATTCTTTTAAAGCTCTACTGAGCGGTTACGGGGTATCGATTACTCGATAACCTTGGTAACGCGGCCAGCGCCGACGGTGCGGGAGCCCTCGCGGATAGCGAAGCGCAGGCCCTCGTCCATAGCGACCGGCTGGATGAGCTCAACGGACATCTCAACGTTGTCGCCAGGCATAACCATCTCGGTGCCCTCTGGCAGGTGAACAACACCGGTAACGTCCGTGGTACGGAAGTAGAACTGCGGACGGTAGTTGTTCATGAACGGGGTGTGGCGGCCGCCCTCTTCCTTCTTCAGGACGTAGACGGAACCCTCGAACTTGGAGTGCGGGGTGTAAGCGCCCGGCTTGATAACAACCTGGCCACGCTCGACGTCCTCACGCTTGGTACCACGCAGAAGCAGACCACAGTTGTCGCCAGCCTCGGTGTAGTCCATCATCTTGCGGAACATCTCGATACCGGTAACGGTGGTGGTCTGGGACTTCTCCTGGATACCGATGATCTCAACGTCCTCGTTGACTTCCAGACGGCCACGCTCAACACGGCCGGTAACAACGGTACCGCGGCCGGTAATGGTGAAGATGTCCTCGATAGGCATCAGGAACGGCTGGTCGGTAGCGCGCTCCGGATCCGGGATGGAGTTGTCGCAGGCTTCCATCAGGTCAACGACGGACTGTACCCACTTGTCATCGCCCTCGAGAGCCTTCAGAGCGGAGATGTGAACGATAGGAGCTTCCTCATCGTAGTCCTGCTCTGCGAGCAGCTCACGGATCTCCATCTCAACGAGCTCGATGATTTCCTCATCATCAACCATGTCGCACTTGTTCAGCGCAACGAGGATGTAAGGAACGCCAACCTGGCGAGCGAGCAGAACGTGCTCGCGGGTCTGCGGCATCGGGCCATCGGTTGCAGCGACAACCAGGATAGCGCCGTCCATCTGAGCAGCGCCGGTAATCATGTTCTTGATGTAGTCGGCGTGGCCCGGAGCGTCAACGTGTGCGTAGTGGCGCTTCGGGGTGGAGTACTCAACGTGGGAGATGTTGATGGTAATACCGCGCTCCTTCTCCTCAGGAGCCTTGTCGATCATGTCGAACGCGAATGCCTCGTTCTCCTCAGGGTACTGGTCAGCCAGAACCTTGGTGATCGCTGCGGTGGTGGTGGTCTTGCCGTGGTCGACGTGTCCGATGGTGCCGATGTTCACATGCGGCTTCGTACGCTCGAACTTCTCCTTTGCCACTGTATGTCCTCCTGGACTATATGGTGGCTACGACCTTCGCAGCCACGTGGTTGACAGTTGTCATTGGCACCCGACCCACAGTATGTGGGGCAAAGCGCTAATGACGCTTTCTTTACGTGCCAGTTACACGATCCTAGATTTATGTCGCGGTTTTTTCAAACCGCCGTTATAGGAGGTAACCCCGCGAAAAATCGCGGCCATTTCCCTCGACAAGAATCTTTTTAAAAGGATCCTGGGAGGGTAACGGCCGGCTCAATTCACAACTTAGAAGCCTAAGCTGCAAACTCAGCCCGCCGCTACCCTGGCCCAGTCGTCCCGCCCCGCGGCGGGTCTGGCATCTACTGGCGAAGAGTACCAGCCCGACTAAACCGCGGAGGAGACGGGGCTAGCGCTTAGTTGGCGCCGCCGGTGCGCTCCTCGATGATCTCCTGTGCCACGGAGGAAGGAACCTCTGCGTAGGAATCGAAGACCATGGTGAAGTTTGCGCGGCCTGCGGTGGAAGAACGCAGGTCACCGATGTAACCGAACATCTCGGACAGCGGCACCTTAGCCTTAACGACCTTCGCACCGGAGCGGTCTTCCATAGCGAAGACCTGGCCACGGCGGGAGGAGATGTCACCGTTAACGGTACCCATGTACTCCTCAGGGGTAACAACCTCAACGGCCATCATCGGCTCGAGCAGAACCGGCTTAGCCTTGGCCATTGCTTCCTTGAAGACCTGGGAGCCGGCCAGCTTGAAGGCCATCTCGGAGGAGTCGACGTCGTGGTAAGCGCCGTCTTCCAGGGTGGCCTTGATGTTGACCATCGGGAAGCCTGCCAGGTAGCCGTACTGCATAGCGTCCTGGATACCAGCGTCGACGGAAGGAATGTATTCCTTCGGAACGCGGCCACCGGTAACGGCATTCTCGAATGCGTAGGTTGCGGACTCGCCCTCTTCCAGGGTCTCTGGGTCCGGGTTGTACGGCTCGATGGTGCAGATAACCTTTGCGAACTGGCCGGAACCACCGGTCTGCTTCTTGTGGGTGTATTCCATGGACTCAACCTTCTTGCGGATGGTCTCACGGTATGCAACCTGCGGGTTACCGATGTTTGCTTCGACCTTGAACTCGCGCTTCATGCGGTCAACCAGAACGTCGAGGTGGAGCTCGCCCATGCCGCCGATAACGGTCTGGCCGGTCTCTTCATCCAGTTCAACGGTGAAGGTTGGGTCCTCAGCAGCAAGCTTCTGAATTGCGTTACCCAGCTTCTCCTGGTCGGCCTTGGTCTTCGGCTCGATGGAAACCTTGATAACCGGATCCGGGAAGTCCATGGACTCCAGGATGATCTGGTCATCCTTGTCACACAGGGTGTCACCGGTGGTGGTCTCCTTCAGGCCAACAACTGCGTAGATGTTGCCTGCGTCTGCCTGCTCAACAGGGTTCTCCTTGTTTGCGTGCATCTGGAAGAGCTTACCGATGCGCTCCTTCTTGCCCTTGGTGGAGTTCATAACCTCGGTACCCGGGGTGACCTGGCCGGAGTACACGCGGATGAAGTTCAGCTGGCCGAAGAACGGGTGAGCTGCAATCTTGAAGGACAGCGCGGAGAAGGAAGACTCCACGGAAGGCTTACGGGTGAGCTGGTTGTCCTCGTTGCCGACCTCGTGGCCGATAACCTCGCCAACGTCCAGCGGGTTAGGCAGGAAGTCAACAACAGCGTCCAGCAGCGGCTGCACGCCCTTGTTACGGTAAGCGGTACCGCAGTAAACCGGGTAAACCTCGGAGTTGATGGTCAGCTTACGGATGCCGGCCTTGAGCTCGTCAATGGTCAGCTCCTCGCCGCCGAAGTACTTCTCCATGAGCTCTTCGTCGGACTCAGCAACGGTCTCGACCAGCTTCTCGCGGTACTCAGCCGCCTTGTCCTTGAGGTCCTCTGGGATTTCCTCGTAGGTAGGCTCAGCACCGGTCTCAACCTTGCCGCGCCAGGTGATTGCCTGCATGTTCAGCAGGTCGACAACGCCGTCGAAGTCATCCTCAGCACCGATAGGCAGCTGCATAACCAATGGCTTGGCGCCCAGGCGGTCAATGATGGTCTGCACGGTGAAGTAGAAGTCGGCGCCCAGCTTGTCCATCTTGTTGACGAAGCAGATACGCGGAACGTCGTACTTAGCAGCCTGACGCCACACCTGCTCGGACTGCGGCTCCACACCTTCCTTACCGTCGAAGACTGCGACGGCGCCATCAAGGACACGCAGGGAACGCTCAACCTCAACGGTGAAGTCAACGTGACCCGGGGTGTCGATGATGTTGATCTGGTTGTTGTTCCAGAAGCAGGTCACGGCAGCGGAGGTAATGGTGATGCCGCGTTCCTTCTCCTGTGCCATCCAGTCAGTGGTGGACGCACCATCGTGGGTCTCGCCCACCTTACGGTTGATACCGGTGTAGAAGAGAATACGCTCGGTGGTGGTCGTCTTACCAGCATCGATGTGGGCCATGATGCCGATGTTGCGGACCTTGTTCAGATCCTTAAGCACTTCTTGTGCCACGTTTATACCCCAACTTAATAGTCGTCGACGCCGTGACCAGTTTTCTGGCTATGACGCCTGCATGGATAAGGTCATGTATCTTTTTGCCACTATTTGGCCGTCCTCGGAGCAGCCTGCCCCTAGACTTCCATCGCTTCAGTGTACTGGACACTCCACGATGCCGCTGGACTGGGCAGGTTTACCGCTCAGAGATCACACCCATTAGGGCAAAAAATGGCCCAAGCAAGAGATATGGAGTTTTGGGTTGCCGCGGCGGGAAAACTGCCGACAGCCAGCGCGAAACTTGTTTCTCGTTGCTTGGGCCATTGATGTGGGTGCTGAAATTACCAGCGGTAGTGGGCGAAGGCGCGGTTGGCCTCTGCCATCTTGTGAGTATCCTCACGACGCTTAACGGAAGCGCCGAGGCCGTTGGAGGCATCCAGGATCTCGTTTGCGAGACGCTCGATCATGGAGTTCTCGCGACGCTGGCGGGTGAAGGTCACCATCCAGCGCAGTGCCAGGGTGTTAGCGCGGTCAGGGCGAACCTCAACCGGCACCTGGTAGGTAGCGCCACCGACACGGCGGGAGCGAACCTCGAGGTCTGGGCGGATATTGCCCAGTGCCTTCTCCAGGGTGCCCACCGGATCGGTACCGGTCTTCTCGCGGCAAGCCTCGAGAGCGCCGTAGACGATGCGCTCTGCGGTGGACTTCTTGCCGTCCTGGAGGATCTTGTTGACGAGCATGGTGACCTGCTCGGAGTTGTATACCGGGTCCTTGACTACAGGACGCTTCGGAGCAGCATTCTTACGCATTGTTTATTACTGTCCCTTCTTTGCGCCGTAACGGGAACGTGCCTGCTTACGGTCCTTGACACCCTGGGTATCCAGAGCGCCGCGGATGATCTTGTAACGAACACCAGGAAGGTCCTTCACACGGCCGCCGCGGACGAGGACCATGGAGTGCTCCTGCAGGTTGTGGCCCTCGCCCGGAATGTAGGCGGAAACCTCAATACCGGTGGTCAGGCGAACACGAGCAACCTTACGCAGTGCGGAGTTCGGCTTCTTAGGAGTGGTGGTGTACACGCGGGTGCACACACCGCGACGCTGCGGGGAACCCTTCAGCGCAGCGGTGGAAACCTCTTTACGCTTATCGTGGCGGCCCTTGCGGACCAGCTGCTGAATAGTTGGCATTAAACAGTCTTTCTGTCGAATCGCACCACTACCAAGGAAAAGAACCAAACATGCAAAAATGGGCGCTCTTTCCCGGGGCGCTGCCGCATGTCCAGAACTCTTTCCAAGGCCGGTGCCTTGTAAAGGATCAGACTCTTCACCGCGCGCCGTCATGGCACGCATAGTGAACTGAGGTTTAGAGTAGCAAACCGACCACGCTTTATACAAAACGCGATCGGCGGCTTCCTCCTGCTAGGACCATTCCCAGACCAGGTCCGCCTCAGCAGCCTTGGTGGCAAAGTAGTCCTTTTCCTGTGCTTCCCAGGTTTCAAACCACTGCTCGTAGGCGGGCTCGCGGGCGATGGCGCGTTCACGGCGTTGGTCCCGGGGGCCGTCGATAAGCACGCTTACTACCGCGCCCCTCTCCTTGGCCGCGGCAATATTGGCGGCAGTTACCGAACCCACGCCCTCCACGATGAGGTCATCGCGCACATCCAAGCTGGCCCAGTCCCCTGGGGCGCCTGCTTCCCAATCCCAGCGCCAGTAGCCGGGGTTCATGGTGCGCAATACCTGCTCAGCTACCATATCCGAGCCCTTGTCCAGGCCATGCCAGCCGGGATAAAACTCATCGAGGTGCACTACCCGCCAATTGGTGCGCTCGGCCAGTGCGGCGGAGGTCCAGGTTTTGCCGGCGCCAGAGGGGCCGTCAATAAGCACGGTCACTGGCTTGAAGGAACGCTTTCTGGCTGCGGCCAGCGTGACGATGTCCTCTAAAAGGCGCTCTTGTTGGCTATCAAAGTCCATGGTCGCTCAATCACTGCTTTCGCGGTCTATAGGCCGAAGAATCTCCAGGCCCCAGTGAGTACCGAAACTACCACCGGTACGAAAGCAAAGACAGTACCTAGGGCCATAATCCACCCATCACGGGCATGCAGACGCGACTCACGTGCCCATGTGCGCTTCCCGCCGCTCGGCGGGGTACGGCCGAAACCGCGTGCCTCCATAGCCGTCGCCAACTTGCCCCCGCGGCGCAGCGCGATGACCAATAGACCAAAAGACATGGTGAGCAGATGCTTCAGCTTGCCGACGTCCGTCAGTCCCCTCGCCCTGCGCGCCATCCCCAGCGACTGCCAGTCGGACTGGAAGAGCGTCATCATACGCACGCCGGCGACCGCACCAACAACAAAGCGCGAGGGCAACTTGAGGATCTGCGAAAGGGCATCACCTAACTCCGTCGGGTCAATATCGCGGGCTAAGACCACCATGGGCAGCGCCACAGCAAATACGCGCAGCGTAATGGCGATCGCTAGGGTCAGCGAGTTCTGCGTTACCGCGATGAGCCACCAGCTGAAGTACTCCGTACCACCAGGCTCGCCATACAACAGCATCGAGATGCCAGAAATCGGCGCTATAAGAAAGAGGAACCAACCGGCCTTAAAAAGCCGCACCCATGACACCCCGCACAGCGGCGCGAGGATCAGGGTAAGCGCCAACGATACCGCGGCCGAGACCCAGTCAATAGATCCCAATAGTGGGGTAACCCAGATAAACATCAAAAAGATGCGGCTAAGCGGGTTAGCCCCGCGCAAAAGATTAGGCACCGGGCACCTCCACTCGGCAATCGCCCAAGGCCTGGATAAAAAGCGGGTCATGGGTGATAGAGGCGATAGTGGTGCCGTCATCTGCCAATTGCCGCAGCAAGCGCACCAGCTCCACAAAAGTTTGGGGGTCTTGCCCAAAGGTGGGCTCATCCAACAGCAACACCGACGGCGCGGTCACCAAGGCAGTAGCCACAGACAGGCGTCGTTTCTCGCCGCCAGAGAGCGTGAACGGGTTAGCGTCTAAGAGATGTTGCAGCCGAAGTGATTCCACCAGCTGCGCGATCCTTTCCTCCGGCGGGTCCACGCGCATTACCTTGGGCGCAACGCGCAGCTCTTCGGCCACCGTACGGGCGACGAATTGGTGCTCCGGATTCTGGAAGACAAAGCCTATGCGGTCCGCCAGCTCGCGCGATTTCCAGCGCAGCGGTGGCCCTTTGACCCCGCGACGCACGAAATCGGCCACCCCAATCTCACCTGATTCAGCTGGCAGCAACCCGGCCATGGTCATCAACCAGGTAGACTTACCCGCGCCATTCGGCCCGGTAATGACCGTGGAGGCTCCCGCCGGCAGCGCAATCGTGCGCGGCGGACCATAGCGGGTGACAAGGTCGGTGCTCCACAGCGCGGCTTCGCGCTGCGCAAGCTCGGCCTCGCCAAGGCGGCGCGCCTGCGGCAGGCCGGAGACCTGGCGGCGCTTAGCCACCTCCGCGAAGGAAGTATCGGCCACGATGCGCCCGCGGTCCAGCTCCACTGCGCGGTCGAGCACACCGTCCCACGCCGCGTGCTGGTGCTCTACCACCACGAGCGTCGCGCCGGTTTCTTCCACCAGCCTCGCCACGGCGCGCACCACATCGCGTGCGCCAGCGGGGTCAAGGTTGGCCGTGGGTTCATCGAGAAGTACCACGCCCGCCCCCATAGCGAGGACGCCGGCGAGCGCCAAGCGCTGCTTCTGCCCACCGGAGAGCCGCTCGGTGGGAAAATCCAGCTCCACGAAAGGCCCAACCAGTTCCTTGGCTGCGGCCACACGGCGCCAGATTTCCTCGCGCGGATACGCCAGGTTCTCGCAGCCGAAAGCAATGTCATCGCCAACACGCGCGGAGATCACTTGCGAATCCGGATCCTGAAGCACCAGCCCTACTGGGATGGTACGTCCGGGCTCCTCCACCATGCCGGTGGAATCTTCTAAGAGAATTTCCCCAGTGCGGGTTCCTTCCTCATCGGAACCCAGCACTCCGGCCATCGCCGCAAGGAAGGTGGACTTACCCGATCCAGAGTCGCCGCATAAAAGCACGCGTTCTCCTGGCTCGATGATCAGGTCAATATCGGATAGCGCCGGTTCGCTGCGCCCGGCATGAGTCCAGCCGAATCCTCGGGCTGTTATCTTGGTGGCGTTTCCCGCCAATGATGCACAATCAGACACGGACACAACACGCCCTAAGCGCGCTGTTCACGGCCTGCGGCAAAGCGATCCAGGGCACCGGTTTTAGCCAGGGCTTTCACCACGAAGAAACCCAGCGCACCGGCCAAGATAGCGCCGGAGATATTCAGCGTCACAAAGTAGATGAGCTTGAACTCGAAGGAACGAGCCAGGTTGCCAGAGGTAAAAAGCTCCAGGATGAAGGCACCCCAGCCAGCTGCCATGCCGGCCAGAATGGATACTCCCAGGCCAAACTTGCGGTACAGGAAGATGGCCAGGATGATTTCCACGCCAATGCCCTGTGCCAAGCCCGAGTACAGGGTGCTAATGCCCCACTGGGATCCCAGCACCGCTGAAACAGTTGCCGCCAGGACCTCAACATAAATGGCCGCCCCCGGCTTGCGAATAATCAGGCCGCCCAGCACTCCACCGATAAGCCAAATGCCCGTAGCAATGCCTCCTAGGCCCGGGGTCACGGCGTCCATGGCCTCAAACCAGGCATAGCCCACTGCATTCCACCCCAAGAACACAAAGCCACAAGCCACGCCTAAAACGGACGCCACCACAATATCGACCACGCGCCAATTCAGGCTGCGCTTCGGGGCAGCAGACGCACGTGTATTGGTAGTCATAATTTCCTCCCTCTCGCCGGCATTATCCGGATCAGGTTCAACGGTTCGCCACAACTTCTGTGGCATCTCAGCCCGACACAGCTGCAAAACAGGGCAGCGCGCAAGCACCCGTGAAGTGTGCAATTTTCAATGACTTAGGCCGCACTCCTTTAAAGGTGTCTGGCCAAAAGCTGCATTCATACTAGCAAAGCAGTCTAGCGGTGCTCCCTAGAGGGTTAAGCGACAAAATGTGTGTCTGCTATCGGCGTGTCGCGGGGTTAGATGTGGCCTTTTTGGATGCCGATTGAGTGTGTGTACTCGGTATCGATA